>JAEZDB010000012.1 GCA_023429855.1 Actinomycetes bacterium | reverse complement strand
GGTGACGCGGCCCCCGCACGGCGCCGTCACGCCGTGGCCTGGCTCAGCGGCCAGGTCGATCCCCCGGTGCCCGCCGGCGGCGAACGGCGCCGGCGCGCGAAAGGACCGCACGACGACCGCCGGCGCGACGGGCGACGTCCAGTGCGAGACGGGAGGAACGTGAGCGGCAGGCATGTCTCGCACGGTTGCACGCGGCTACCGCCCTGCCGCCCGGGGCGGGTGAGTTGGCACGAAGTCGGCGCGAAGTTGGAACGAAGGCGGGCTGTGCCGTCGCAAACGCGCGCCGCTCAGCGGCGCTCGAGCACCGCGTTGTAGAGCGCGTTCGCCCGCGCGCCCGTCAGCTCGGCAACGACCGCGGCCGCGTCCTTCACCCGCGCGCCGGCCTCGATGAGGCGCTCGGTCGCGACGATCGCCGCTTCATCGTCGGTCTCCGCGGCCACGCCCTCCACGACCAGCGTCACCTCGCCCTTCGGCGTCTCGGCGGCGTACCGCTCGGCCAGTTCTTCCGCGGTGCCGCGAACGATCTCCTCGTGCAGCTTCGTCAACTCGCGCGCGACGACCACCCGGCGGATCGGGTCGACCGCGGCGATCGCGGCCATGGTCGACCCGACCCGGCCAGGGGCCTCGAAGGCCACCGTGGTCTCGTCCGACAGCAGCGCTCGGGCCAGCGCGTCGCCTTTGCGCGGCGGGAAGCCGACGAACCGCCAGCGGTCGGTCGCGAGGCCCGAGACTCCCAGCGCGACGAGCACCGCGCTCGGGCCCGGCAGCGCCTCGACCTGCACCCCGGCCTCGATGCAGCCACGCACGAGGGCGAGCCCAGGGTCGCTGACGAGCGGTGTGCCGGCATCGCTGCAGACGGCGTACCGAGCTCCCGCCGCGAGCCGCGCGACGAGACCCTCGACCTGGCCGCGCTCGTTGTGGTCGTGCAGCGAGCGCATCGGCGGCCGCTCCACCCCGCCCGCCTGCTCGCTGAGGTGCGCGAGGAGCTTCCCGGTGCGCCGCGTGTCTTCGCAGAGCACGAGCTCAGCGCCGAGGAGCGCCTCAGCCACACGCGGCGAGCAGTCGCCGAGATTGCCGATCGGCGTCGGGCAGAGCGTCAAGCGTCCGGCAGCCCCGCCGCCGCCAAGCTCCGTCATGCGG
Organism: Actinomycetes bacterium; assembly: GCA_023429855.1. Lineage (GTDB taxonomy): Bacteria > Actinomycetota > Thermoleophilia > Solirubrobacterales > Solirubrobacteraceae > JAGIBJ01. The sequence goes on along the minus strand of JAEZDB010000012.1, from coordinate 10,999 downwards.
GTGGCACGGCGGCACCCGGGCGGGCGACCGGGCCGACGTCAGGTGAGCCGTCGACCGCGTCGAAGGCCAGGATGGCGGCGCCGAGCAGCCCCGCCTCGGAGCCGAACTGCGCGAGCCGCACCTCGGTGCGGCGGACGATCGGCGGCATCGCACGCGACGCGAACTCCGTCCGGGCGGGGCCGACGAGCAGCTCGCCGGCTGCGCTGACGCCGCCGCCGACGAGGATCACATCCGGGTCGAAGATGTTCGCGAGCGAGCTCATGCCGACGCCGAGCGACCGCGCGATCGTCGTCAGTGCCGCGAGGCCAAGTTCGTCGCCGGCTTCCGCCAGCGCCGTCACCTTCGGTCCGTCGAGCTTGCCGGCAGCGAGCGCGCGACCGAGCTCGGAGCCCGGATTGGCCTCGGCCAGTTCCGTCGCCTCGCGCACCAGCGCCGACCCCGACGCCTCCGCTTCAAGGCATCCGTGGTTCGGGCAGCTGCCGATACAGGGGCGCCCGTCGGCGCGGATCACGATGTGGCCCAGCTCGGCGCCGAGCCCGTGCGCGCCGCGCAGGGCCCGCCCACCGACGATCACGCCGCCGCCCACCCCGGTACCGACCGTCAGCAAGACAACGTGGTCGAGCCCCTTCGCAGCGCCGGCCCGGTGCTCGGCGATCACGGCGCAGTTCGCGTCGTTGTCGGAGGCGACGACGAGGCCGACGCGGTCGGCCAGCACGGCGCCGATCGGCGCGCCGCCCGGGAGTGGCAGGTTGACAGTCTGCGCCGCACGGCCTTCCTTGTCGAGCAGCGCCGGGATGCCAAGTCCGATGCCGACGATCTCGCCTTCGGCAAGCGCCTGCAGCTCAGCGACTTGCTCCGCGAGGATGTCCAGGAGCCGTTCGGCATCGGCCCCGTGGGTAGGGCGCGTGGTGGTCGCGATGATCTCGAGGTTCTCGTCGACGAGACCGGCGAGCGCCTTGGTCCCTCCGACGTCGATCCCGATCACCAGGCGCGCGGTCACTGACATCGGTGCAACGATAGAGCGCTCGTGTCCGGCAAGAGAAATCGCTACCGCCGTTACCGCGGTGGCTCCGCCCGGCAACCCGGCCCCCAGCACGACCCGCTCCAGGAGCTGCGCGACTTGCGCCGTTCGGAGTCGGGCCAGGCCGTGCCGCCGCGGAGCAGCACCCACCAGGGCGGTGGTGCGGCCACGCGTCCGCGCCCCGACAAGCGTGCAGCGCGCGGCAAGGCGGCACGCGGACGCCCCACGCAGCCACAGCCCGGCGAGCGGGCACGGCTCGCGCCTCGCCCAGCGCTGCGGCCACCAGCCGGTTTCGGTCGCCGGGTCCTGAAGTGGTTCGGCGTCTGGGTCGTCGCCTGGTGCGCGCTCTCCCTGATCGTCTTCCTAGTCAGCGCGCAGCTGCATCAGGCCGATGTCGGCGACGGTGCGGCGCTGCTCGGGGGCGGGGCCACCCCGCCTGTCGGCGAGTCGACCGTCCTCGTGATCGGCTCCGACACGCGCCCGAAGGACTCCAAGGAACCTGGCGCGACGACGCGCGGTTACGGCCTCGCGGACTCGATCATGTTGCTGCGCGTCGGCGGCGGAAGCACCTCCAAGCTTTCGATCGCCCGCGACACGCTCGTCCCGGTCGAGGGCCATGGTGTGGTCAAGATCAACTCGGCCTACGCCTACGGCGGCCCGGGCCTGCTGACCAAGACGGTCGAGGACTACACGGGCGTCGATGTGAACCACGTGATGCAGATCGGGTTCGACTCGTTCCCGCCGCTGATCGACGCGATGGGCGGCATCAACTACCGCGGGTCGTGCGTGATCTCAAAGATCAACGGCGGCTACAAGAACGGCGGTGTGACGCTGCGCATCCGTTCCGGCGAGAAGGTCCACCTCAACGGCAAGCAGGCCCTCGCGCTCGCGCGTACGCGCAAGAACGCGTGCAACGACAAGGAGAGCGACCTCACCCGCGCGCACCGCCAGCAGAAGGTCCTCTCCTCGATGAAGCGCCGCGCGCTCTCTCCCATCGGCTTCGTTCGCCTGCCGCTGATCGCGTGGGCCGCACCGAAGACGATGGACTCCGACATGGCCGGCCCGCGCCTGCTCGGCACGATGGCCGGCATGGTCTTCAGCACCGGCGGCAAGACCCGCGTCCTCGGCACCCAGAGCGGCTACATCCCCGACGAGCTCAAGCAGCGAGAAGTCAGCCGCTTCCTCGGCAACTAGGCTACCGCGGGCAGTTCCCCTTGAACGAACGCCCCCGGAACCGGTCGTCGAGGAACTTCAGCCCAGGCAGCACGCCGAGGATCGCGCCGTGGAAGTGCTTCACGCCGTAGATCGTCTTGAAGTCGAGCTGCGCGCCTTGCGAGCACCAGGTGCGCCGGAGCGCCGCGGTCGCGGCGTAGGGCAGGATCTCGTCTTTGGTGCTGTGGAACATCAGCACCGGGGTTTGCGGCGCGGACTTGCCTAGGGCGTTCTCGGCGAGCCGAGAACGCCAGTCGGGCTGCTCCATCGGGTTCGAGGTCGTGAAGTCGATGATCTGCGAGCCCTTGTACTTGTTGAGCACGTCGTCGAAGCAGTTCTCGAAGGCGGCGACGCGCTCGGTGCGGCCGCGGTCGTTGAGGTACTGGTCGAGGTTCAGCTCGGGGTAGGCCTCGTCGTAGCCGAGGGCGGCGGCGAACAGGTAGCCGGCGTACTCGCTCCCGTTGAGCGAGAGCCCGGCGAGGTACGGGTCGGCGATGACGCCGCCGGCGACGACGCCTTTGAGCGGCACGTCGGGCGCGTAGTCCGGCTGGAACTCAGCGGTCGCGCCGGCCGCTCCGCCGCCCTGCGAGTAGCCGTAGACGGCCGTGGGCGCCGCCGCATCGATTCCGGCCTCCGGCAGGTTGCGCGCGGCGCGGACCATGTCGAGCACGGTCTGCGCCGCGGACCTGTTGACGGCATACGTGTGGACCCCGGGCGTGCCGAGCCCCTCGTAGTCGGAGACGGCGACGTTGTAGCCGCGGTCGAGCAGCATGTTCACGATGATGAAGTCCTGCACGCCGCCCCATTGGAGCTTGCGCGACGGCGCGCACTTGTCGCCGGTGCCTTGGGAACCCAGCGCGTAGGCGACGAGCGGCCGCTTCGCCGCCGGCGTGCCGAAGCGCCCAGAGGTGAGGATGGAGCCGGAGACGGCAATGGGCTTCCCGAGCGCCGAGGTCGACTGGTACAGGACGCGCCATTGGCGGGTGCCTCGCGGCGGACGCATCCAGGACTTCGTGTAGGACACACGCTCGGCGCGGATCACGTCGCCGGGCTCGCCTGCCGGTAGCGGCGACGGCGGCACGTAAAAGTCGGCGAGCGTCGCGGCGGAGGCGCCAGCGGGCAAGGCGGCACCAGCGGCCGCGGTGGCCAGCACGAGGCCGGTAGCCCGGCGAAGCCGGGCGCTGAGGGACGGTGCTGGCGACATGTGCGATTTCCTAACAGTTGCCCTTTGCGGGTTTCCCGGCGAACCGCTCGTCGAGCCAGCGGAAGGCCGTTGGCTCCTCGAGCAGCTGGGTCGAGAAGTGCTCGCTGATCGGGTTAAGCCGCCAGCGGACGTTGGCGCCGAGGTTGCACCAGGCCCGGCGGGTACCCGCGGTCTGGTCGTAGAAGACGGCCTGGTCAAAGCGGCCGTGGTAGAGGTACACCGGCGCGCTCGGCTTCATGGTGCCAACGGTGTTCTCGCGGAGCCGCGCCTTCCACTCGGCGATGCGCAGCGGGTTACGGGTCATGTACCAGGAGACCCTGTTGAACATGAACCGTGCAACCCACTCCTGGCATGCCTCGGTGTCGGCTTCTCTGATCCAGAGGCCCGAGGGCTTGAGGTACTGCTCGAGGCCGAGCTCGGGGTAGGCCTCGTCGTAGCCGTATGCGCCGGCCATCAGCAGCCCCATGAACCAGTTGCCGTCGAGCAGCCGGGTCGCGCGCTCAGGATTCGACAGCGTGCCGCCGGCGACTGCGCCGACGAGGTCGAGCTCGGGCGCGTAGGTCGGAGCGATCTCGGCGGCCGAAGCGGCGGCCCCGCCGCCCTCGGAGTAGCCGGCGATGCCGACCTTGCCGTCCGGGTCCAGGCCGACGTCCGGGACCTGACGCACCGCGCGGACGACGTCGAGCATGTTGCGACCCAGGGCGCGGTTGACGCCGAACACGTGCAGCCCCTCGGTGCCCAGGCCCTGGTAGTCGGTGACCGCCACGGCGTAGCCGCGGCGCATCAACGCCGACATGGTCGCGAGGTCCGGCTCGGCTCCACCGGCAAGGAGGCGTGAGGGGGCGCAGCTGTCGCCCATGCCGTGCGTGCCGACGCCCACGGAGACGACGCCTTTGACGGCGTCCGCGCCGATCGACGGGATCAGCAGCGCGCCTGACACCACGGTCGGTTCCCCGGTCGCGCCCGTCGACTTGTAGAGCACGCGCCAGCCCTGCGTACCAGCTGCGGGCTTCGTGATGCCCTTAAAGCCGAAGCGCTCGGAACGCAGCAGCGTCCCCGGCCCGCCCTCGGGCATCGGGCTCGGGGTGTTGTAGAACGGTGGCCGCTCGACGGCGCCAGCGACGGGCGGCGACGCGAGCCCTGCGGCGAGCAGCGCGCCGACGAACAACCTGAAGGTGGGCCGGCGAGAGCGACGGCGCAAGAAATCCCGGGACACGATTCCTCGAGAGGCGGGGGAGCCTCGGTGCAGATGGGTGACGAAGCGCCAGTGACGTGAGCCGAGGCTCGGCGCACACGGAAGCCGAAGGTCCGTGATGAGCATCACTCTAACTGAGCAGAAACTTCATTACCAGTGCAACGGGGTATGAGCGCTGGGCCCACCACCTGCCCTGGCGCGCGGGCAAAGCGCCCCTAAACGCAAGAAGGCCGACCCGCAGGCCGGCCGTCTCACGCGGACAGGGAGCGCTTGATACGCGGGGTTACGACTCCGCGGGCAGGGAGGCCGAATCCGGCCAGCAGTTGCCCTTGAAATTGCCCCTCGCCGGCTTGCCCTCGAGGCGATCGGCGACCCACTGGGCGGCCATCGGCATCCAGATCGGACCGGCAGAGACGTGCTCCAGAAGCGAGAGCGGCTGGAACTTCAGGTTCACTCCGGCCTTGCAGTACTGGCGACGGAACTTCGTCGCGCCGGAGTACGGCACCGCCTCGTCGCCCACCGCGTGGAAGTAGTAGACCGGGAGATCCGGCGACGGCGGGTGGTAGCCGATCGAGTTCTCCTTGAAGCGCACCATCCAGCGGGGATCGAGCAGCGGATCGATACCGGGCTTGAGGTAGGCCGACGACATCCGGAACGGCACCACGAAGATGGACTCGATGCAGGCGTTGTAGACGTTGGAGAGCGCGATCAGGCCCCGCTCGTTGAGCATTTCGCGCAGCTTGAGCTCCGGGTAGGCGGCGTCGAAGCCGGCCGAAGCCGCGAAGTTGACCGCCGAGAAGAACTTGCCGCTGCCGTAGCGCGAGAACTTGGCCGGATCGGTCGGCGTGCCGCCGAAGGCAACGGCGCTGAGCTTCACATCAGGGGCGTAGTCGGGCTGCATCTCCATGCCGCGACCGATGCCTTGGCCGCCCTGCGAGTAGCCGTAGAGCGCAACCGGACCGTTCTTCGGGAGCCCGGCCTCGGTGAGGTTGCGAGCAGCACGGACGGAGTCGAGGATGGCGCGACCCGAGGAGACGGCGACGCCGAAGGTGTGGACGTCGGGCGTGCCGAGGCCCTCGTAGTCGGTCGACACAACGGCGTAGCCGCGCTTGAGCATCGGCTCCTGGAGCGAGAGCTCGCCGGAGTGCGCGTACTCGAGCATCGAGGACTGCGCGCAGTTGTCGCCGAGGCCCATCGCCTCGTTGCCGTAGCCGATGATCGGACGCCCCGCCTCACCCTGCTTGGGCTTGTAGGCCCGCGGCACCATCAGCGAGGCGGTGACCGCAATCGGCTCACCGGTCGCCGAGGTCGACAGGTACATGATCTTGTAGCCCTGCGTGCCCTTCGGCGGCTTCGTGAAGGACTTGGACCAGCCCATCGGACGCCAGCGGATGATGTCGCCCGGCTTGCCGGCCGGCAGCGGAGACGGCGGAATGTCGAACGCGGAGAACTTCTTCTGCGGCTGCTTGATAAACGAGTCGCGGGGGACCGTTCCAGTGCCCTCAGCCTGTGCGGGGGACGCCGCGAGGCCGCCAGCAAGGACAGCGGTGATCGCGAGAGCAGCAGACCGACGAACTTTGGAAGCGATAGACACGTGACTCCTACGGGGGCAGATCACGCTGCGCTGAACGCCGGCGCCTTGAGCTGGGAGCGCTCGGAACAGTGAAGGCAGCCGGGTCGGCAACGTGACGCTGAGCACGTTAGCAACGGTCTAGCTTTCAGACCAACCGGTACGCGTCATTCTGAGCAATGCTCAATTCCTACCCTGCTTTCCGGTTCGTCAGCAAACCAGAGAGCCGGGCTATGAGAAACGCTACGTCGAGGAACTCGACGAGCCGTTTGAGCTGGCGCCCGTGGAGGCAGAGCCCGTACCGCCGCCGGAAGGGGCATTCCCACCCCCGGAACTGCCCTCTGCGGCGGAGCTGGAGCTCGACGAACTCTCACCGCCAGAGCCTGAGGCCGCCCCACCGCTCGAGGCATCAGCGGCGGCCTTCTCGCGATTGCGGCGCTTGGTGCCGTAGTCCGTGTTGTGGAACCCGGAGCCCTTGAAGTGGATCGCGGGGGCGCTCAGGACGCGCTCGACCGGGACACCCGTCTCGGGGTCGACCGTGAGCGCGTCGTCGGAGAACTTCTGAAGGACCTCGAAGGTGGTTCCGTCAGGGCGGCGATACTCGTAGATCGGCATGGACGACCGAGTATAGGAAGCCCCGCCGCCCTGGCGACCCGTGCCCGACTTAGGCCTGGACGACGGCGTAACCCATGCAGCCCCGTACCTCGACGCGGACGCCGCCCAGCGCCTCCTCGAGCTCGGCCGCGGTGCGAGGCTCCGCCACCTCGCCGGCCCGATGCAGCATCCGCAGGTACCGCGACCCGACCGCCCGCTCGGCCACGAGAGACGTGAGGTAGATGCGGCCCCCAGGGCGAACCTGACGCCGGAGCGCACCAAGCAGCTCGGCCGGGCGATCGACGATGTGGGCGAACCCCATACACAGCGCCGTCTCAAACCCGTGCGGAGGCAGCGGCAGCGCCAGCGCGTCGGCCTGGACGAAACGCACGGCGGGCACGACTCCGCCTGGGGCGGCCGCTGCGATCCGCGCACCGGCGCGCTCGAGCATCGCGCGCGACCGGTCGACCAGCACGATGTCGCGCGTTGCTGCGGCGTAGAGCGTCGCGGTCGCCGCCGCCGACCCACCGGCCACATCGAGCAGCGGACCCTCGCCGTCGGCCAGCGCGCGCCGCGCAAACGCCTCGTAGTCACGCGGGCTCGCCGCCCACATCAGCCGGTTGTAGAGCCGCGAGCGCACGAGCCGGTCGTACACCGCGGCCTTGCCGTCGTACGGCGCCCCCTCGTCGCCGGGGTCGAGCCCGAGCACCTCAACGCTTGTTCTCCACATGGAGAAGAGCCTAGCACGCCCGTTCTCCACCTGGAGAACGGGCGCGGTATCGTGTCGACGGTGACGCGACCCCCGACCGCCACGCGGCTCCTCGATGCCGCCCTGACCGTGCTCGGGGAGCGCGGTGCCCGCGACCTCACCGTCCGCGCCGTCGAGGACCGCGCCGGCGTTCCGCACGGCTCGGTCCGGCATCACTTCGGCGACCGGCGCGGCCTGCTCGTCGCCCTCTTCGACCACCTCGAGCAGCGCGAGTCGCCGTCCCCGCGCGCGAGCGCCGGCCCGGACACCGTCAACCCAGCTGCCGCGTTGGTCGACACGATCGAGCACTGGCTCGGGCCCGGCCGCAGCGTCGCGCTCGCCCGCTACGAGCTCTTTCTGCTCGCCGCACGCGACGAGACGCTACGCGCACCCCTCGTGCGCGCGCGTGAGCGGTTCGTCGCCCAAGCCGCGCACGTCGTCGGAGCCGACCGCGCCCCGGCCGTCGTCGCGTCGGTCGACGGGCTCGTCCTCGACGCGCTCGTCCGCGGCACCCACGACCGCACGGCGCTCGAGCGCGCCGTCGCGCGTCTGCTGGCCAGCTGAGGCCGACGCACCGGGCGGCGAGGGTTTGTCGCGCGGCCGGGTTTGGCTAGTGTGGCCGCGTGCCCGACTCCGTGACCATGGACAAGATCGTCGCGCTCTGTAAGCGCCGCGGTTTCATCTTCCCGAGCTCCGAGATCTACGGCGGCGTCGGGTCCACGTACGACTTCGGTCATTACGGCGTCCTGCTCAAGACGAACGTCAAGAACGCCTGGTGGCGCGCGATGCTCGAGGAGCGCGACGACGTCGTCGCCCTCGACTCGGCGATCCTCCAGCACCCGCGCGTGTGGGAGGCCTCCGGCCACCTCGCCGGCTTCAGCGACCCGATGGTCGACTGCAAGACGTGCGGGCACCGCTTCCGCGCCGACCACCTCGAAGAGCAGAAGGCCGACCTCACCTGCCCGCGCAAGCCGAGCAAGCTCGCGGGCCAGGGCCCCGAGTGCGAGCTCACCGAGGCGCGCGACTTCAACCTGATGTTCAAGACGCAGGTCGGTGCCGTCGAGTCGACCGCCTCGGTCGCCTACCTGCGGCCGGAGACGGCCCAGGGCATCTTCATCAACTTCAAGAACGTCCTGCAGTTCGCGCGCAAGAAGCCGCCGTTCGGCATCGCGCAGGTCGGCAAGTCGTTCCGCAACGAGATCACCCCCGGCAACTTCATCTTCCGCACCCGCGAGTTCGAGCAGATGGAGATGGAGTTCTTCGTCCCGCCGAGCGAGGTGGGCGACTGGTACGAGCACTGGAAGACCGAGCGGTTCAACTGGTACACGCGCTACGGCATCCGCCCCGACCACCTGCAGATGCGGGAGCACGAAGCCGACGAGCTCAGCCACTACTCGTCGGGCACGGCCGACGTGGAGTACCTCTTCCCCATCGGCTGGAGCGAGCTGGAGGGCGTCGCCAACCGCGGCAACTTCGACCTCACCCAGCACACCGAGTTCTCCGGCGAGAAGCTCGAGTACTTCGACGGGGCCACGAAGGAGCGCTACACGCCGCACGTGATCGAGCCGGCCGCCGGCGCCGACCGCGCCACGCTCGCCTTCCTCGTCGACGCCTACGACGAGGAGACGCTCGAGAACGGCGAGGAGCGCGTGGTGCTGCGCCTGCATCCGCAGCTCGCGCCGATCACCGCCGCGATCCTGCCGCTGGTCAAGAAGGACGGCCAGCCCGAGCTCGCGCAGGAGATCCGCGAGAACCTGCGCGGCGTCGTGCGCACCGAGTACGACGAGGGCGGCTCCGTCGGCAAGCGCTACCGCCGCCACGACGAGATCGGCACGCCGTGGTGCGTCACGGTCGACCACCAGTCGCTCGAGGACCGCACCGTCACGGTGCGCGAGCGCGACTCGCTCGAGCAGTCGCGCGTCGCGATCGACGAGCTGCCCGGCTGGTTCGCGCAGCGCCTCGCACAGCCTTGGGTGTCGCCCAAGCTCGCGCAGCACTAACTCTCCCTCCCCTTTGGAGTTCGCCATGCGTCTCGACGCCCGCCTGCATACCACCGTCCGCGCCCTGGTCTCGGAGCCCACGTAATGGGTCAGCCGGTCGTTCCGGGAACCGTCCGCCTGCGTGCACCGCTCCGCCCGCTCCGGGTGTTTGCGTCAAGCGTCGCGCTTGCGTCCTTCATGCTGCTCGCCGGCTGTGGGGGTGACGACGAACCCACCGGACAGGCCGGCACCACCGCTGCCTCCAGCCCGCCGGTCTCCTGGACGCTGGTGCTCGACTACGAGCCCAACGCCGTCCACGCCGGCCTCCTGCAGGCCGAACGCGCGGGCTACTTCGACGCCGCCGGCATCGATCTCGACATCGTGGCGCCGTCGTCGACCTCCGATGCGCTCACGCAGGTCACGCGCGGCAAAGCCGACGTGGGCCTCGCCGACCTGATCGACGTCGCTCGCCGCAACGAACGCGCCGCGACGACCGCGACGACCGAAGGCACCACGAAGCCCGACACCGACTCGCAGGTCTCCGTCGCTGGCGCGATCGTGCAGCGCCCGCTCAGCGGCCTGATCGTGCGGGCCGACTCGGGCATCACCGATCCGGCGCAGCTCGCCGGCAAGAAGGTGGCCGTAAGCGGCTTGCCCTCGGACGAGGCCGTCGTGGCCGCCATCGCCCGCAAGGACGGCCAGCCGGTGAAGACGAAGCAGATCACCCTCGGCTTCAACGGCCTGAAGGCGCTCGACGCCGGCCGCGTCGACGCGACCACCGCATACTGGCCTGCCGACGAAGTCACGCTCGAGCAGCTCGGCTCGAAGGGGCGCACCTTCGCGCTCGACAAGTTCGGCGGCCCCGCGTACCCGGGGCTCGTCGCGTTCACCAGCCGCCAGACGCGCGTGACGGACCCCGTCCACGTGCAGGCGTTCGCCGACGCACTCGCGCGCGGTACCCGCGACGTGATCGCCGACCCGGCCGTTGGCCTCGCCGCGGTGCAGGAGGGCTTCCCCGAGCTCGACGAGCAGACGACGAAAGCGCAGCTCGACAACTACGTGCCGCTGTTCGGCACGCCAGCGACGGCTGGCAAGCTCGACGGCGCAGGCCTCGACGCGTTCACCGCCTTTGCCGCCGAGTCAGGTCTCACCGAGCGCAAGCTCAACACCGCCGAACTCACCGCCATCCCGCCGGAGGGGGTCGAGAAGTGAGCGCGCTGCTCCGCGCCGAGGGCGTCACCGTCCTCGGACGGAGCGGTGCGCCGATCATCGAGGGGATCGACCTCGAGGTGCGCGCGGGCGAGGTGCTCGCGCTGCTGGGCGTGAACGGCAGCGGCAAGACGACCCTCGTCCGCGTCCTGGCGGGTCTGCAACGACCCGACGCGGGCACGCTCGTCTGCGGGGACGGCACCGACCCGTCGGCGCGGCGCCACGCGGCGTACCTGCCGCAGCTCGCACGCCCGGTCGCGTGGCGAG
>JAEZDB010000006.1 GCA_023429855.1 Actinomycetes bacterium | reverse complement strand
GCCTCGGCGTCGCTGACGACGTGCGCCCCGCTGCGCGCGAGGGCGTCGTCGATCTGCGGGGCAGGCAGCTCGTCGAGCCGGCCGAGGTCGGTCCAGCGCAGCGAAACGGGCGTGACCGAGATGTGGCCGCGCGCGACGGCGTAGAGATCGGTGCCGGGCTCCTCCTCGTGGGTCGCCGCGACACCGTAGACCGCGATCCGCTCGGCGTTGCCGTAGGTGACGACGGACTCTGCGGCGTTGTGGCGGGCGGAGCGTTCGGGCGCCTCACCCTCGAGGCGACGCAGGCCGTCCTTGTAGATCCGCCGGCCGAGGCGTGTGAGCTCGGCGTGCGACGGGTCGCCAGCCGGCGCGTTGACGTTGAGCACGGTGCCGGGAACCAGCCCCACGTCGGCGGCGCTGCCCGCGAGCTGCGCCGCAAAGGCCGCCACCGCACGGAAGTCGTAGCCACCTTCGTCGGTGAAGCCGAGGCCGGCGTCGCGCGCGATCTGCGACACGGCGAGGCCCGGGAGCCCCAGGTGATGCCCCTCGAGCGCCGCGCCAACCGTGCCGGAGTAGGTGATGTCGTCGCCGAGGTTGGCGCCGTGGTTGATGCCCGCGACGATCATCTCCGGCTTCGCGCCGGCCAGCTCGTACCAGGCCAGGCGCACGCAGTCGACGGGCGTCCCGTCGATCGCCCAGCCCACGCCGCCGTCGGCGAACGTGACCTGGCGGGCCACCATCGGGCGGCGCGTCGTGATGGAGCGGCCCATCGCCGAGCGGTTGCCATCGGGCGCGATGACCATGACCTCGAGCCCTGGAATCCGGAGCAGCGCGTCTCGCAGGGCGTGGAGCCCCTCCGCTTCGATGCCGTCGTCGTTCGTGAGGAGCAGGCGCACCAGGCTGAGTCTACGAGCCGGGTGCGGCGGCAGGCGTACGCCCTTTTGGGCGCTGACCACCCGACACCAGCCGTCAACTCCGGTTGACAACTGCCCCTACCGTCAACTACGGTTGACAGATGCCCGCGTTGACCGAACTGCCCGTTCCCGACGACCCGGCCGAAGCCCTCGCAGCCGTGGTCGCGCTCCGCCGACTCGCCGACCAGCTCGAGTTCGCCGCCGTGGATCGCGCCGTCGCCGACGGGTGGACCTGGGCGCAGGTCGCTGAGGCGCTCGGCGTCACGCGCCAGGCCGCCATAAGCGACATGCCAAACGCGGCGCCTAACCCGCACGCCTCGCCCGACCCCGACCACACTCGTCTCCTGGAGGCCACGATGAACCTGCCCGCGCCCTTTCAAAACATGAAGTCGCTCAAGACGCTCGTCCTACGAGCAGAGCAGCGCGCCAAAGAGCTGGGCGACCCGGCGCTGGGCGCTGAACACCTGCTCCTTGCTGCGCTTGAGGCGCCCGACGGCAGCGCCGCTCGCGTCTTCGCGCGGGTCTCCGCCGACCCAGACGCCGTGCTCGGGGCGATCGACGAAGCCCACGATGCCGCACTTCGCGCGGTCGGTGTAGAGCCTCTGCGGGCCGGGCTGCGCAGCAGCCGCAAACGCGGGCCGGTACGGCTCAGCGAGTCGGCGGCGCACGTCCTCCGATCGGCGGCTGGGCGCAGCCGCCACGAGCGGCCGCGGCTACTCGGCGCGCAGATCGTCGCGGGCGTCGCCGAGCTCGAACACGGCACGGCGCCGCGGGCGCTTCGCGTTCTCGGCATCGACCGCGGCGAACTCGCGGTCGCTGCCGACGCAGAGCTGCGCGCTGCCGGCAGCTGAGCGCACCGCGCTTGACCGGCGGCGCTTCAGGCATCGCACCCACACCCGGCGCGCTGCCGCGTTAGCGTTGAGGCGTGGACGTGACGCACGCGGTTTGGACAGCGCTCGGGGGCGACCCGGCGATGCTGGACCGGCTCAGCGGCCCGTTCCAGCCGACCGGTGCGCTGCCGTCGAGCTTCCGCGTTGAGGAGTTCGGCGCCGCGTGCATCACCGCGGTGGGGTTGGCGATCGCCGAGGTGCTCGACGCACCGCGGGTCACGCTCGACGGCGATCGCGTCGCCGACGCCATCCGGTCCGAGCAGTGCGTGCGCATCGGCGACGAAGAGCCCGAGAGCGTGTGGAATCCGCTCAGCAGCATCTTCCCAGCCGCCGACGGCGCCGTTCGCTTGCACGGCAACTACGCGCAGCACCGCGCCGCGATCGTGCGCCGCTTCGGCACTGAGGACCCCGCCGCGGTCGAAGCCGCCATCAGCGCGTTGCCGGCCGAGGTCATCGAAGACAACGTGCACGCGGCAGGCGGCGTGGCTGCCGCCGCTCGGACCCGCGACGAGTGGCGCTCCCACCCTGCTGGCCGGGCGCTGGAGACGCAGCCGCTCGTCGCCACCGCCGTGCGCGAGGACGTGCTCCCCGTGGCCCCGCTCGACGCCGCTCTGCCGGGTGGCGCCGAGGCCGAGGCGTCAGGGGCGCGTGGCCCCCTCGAGGGCCTGCGCGTCCTCGAGTTCACGCGCGTAATCGCCGGTCCGGTCGCCGGGCGAACGCTGTCGTGGTTCGGTGCCGACGTGCTGCGCATCGAGAGCCCCGACCACGAAGAGCTGCGGACGGTCGTCGTCGACACGGGCCCGGGCAAGCGGTCGACGATGCTCGACCTGCGCACCGCCGAGGGGCTATCGACGCTGCACGAGCTCATCGCGGGCACCGACGTCGTCATCGACGGCCTGCGCTCGGGCGCCCTCGACGGACTCGGGTTGTTCCCGGAGCGCCGCGCGATGCTGGCGCCCGGTCTGATCGACGCGTCGCTCAGCGCCTACGGCCCGGGCCCGTGGGGCAACCGGCGCGGCTTCGACAGCCTCGTGCAGCTCAGCACCGGCCTCGGCGTCGCGGAGGCGGTCGCCGTCGACCCTGCCGCCACCCTGCCGCGCGCGCTGCCGTGCCAGATCCTCGACCACGGCACCGGGCTCCTGCTCGCCGCGGCCATCATCCGCGCCGCCACGGCGCGGCTCGCGGATCGCCACGGTCGCACGGTGACCGCGTCGCTCGCCCGCACCGCCGCGCAGCTCGTGGCCCTCGGGCAGGTGCCGTTTGACGGCACCGGGCCCCTGCCGCCGCGGACAGGCTCGCTCGTCCTCGTCGGTCCGCACGGCGCCACGTCGCACGCACCGTTCCCGCTCACCGTCGCAGGCGTCCAGGCAGGCTGGCAGACGGGCCCGCCGCTCGTCGGCCAGGACGAGCCCGCATGGCGCTGACCGCCTAGACGGCGGCGTGCTCGCGCGTGTCGCCGGAGCGGACGACGGCGTGCTCCGCGGTCAGCTCCTCCCGCGTGACGGCGTCGATCGCCGCAATCACCTGGTCGGCCAGGAGCCACCCTTCGTCGGGGTCGGCCGGCGTGGCGGTGATGCGGACGACCACTTCGTCGTCGTCGAGGCCGAGCAGGTCGATGTGCGGCCGCTTCTCGGTCGACACGGTGATGCCGTCCTCCAGGAGCTGCTGCACCTCGCTGGGGCGCGTGCCCTTGCGCAGCTTGGCTTCGAAGTCCACCGCGTCGATCTCCTTCAACGGCGTGACGGCGCAGGCGAGCGCTCCGGCGTTGGGCACCATCACGCGGTTCGCGCCGTCGGTCATCTCGATGTAGAGCAGCCCGAGCGACACGACGGTGCCTTCGATCCGGCCGGCGAGGTTGCCGCCCTGAAAGCGCACGCGTTCGCCGATCCGAAACGGCCGGGTCGACAGCATCACGATGCCCGCGAAGAGGTTGCCGAGGGTCTGCTGCGCTGCAAGACCGAGCACCACTGCTGCGGCTGCACCACCGAAGGCGAGCGTCTGCGGCGGGAGCCCTGCGAGCCGCAGGGCGACGAGGACGATCGCGATGAGGCCACCGAGCCTCAAGCCGAAGCCGACGGTCGCAGCCGTCTCCGGACCGAGTCTGCCGAGCAGGAGCGGTGCGACGGCCCGGGCGACGTCACGCGCGACGAACCAGCCGATGAGCACCAGCCCGATCACGCTCGCGACTTGAACCTCCGTGGCCAGGCCCGGCAGCCAGTCGCGCCGGTGATGGGAGACGACCAGGATCGCAATGGCGGCCGGGATGGCCCAGAGCAGCTCCTTGCGCGCACGGCTCGCGGCGTGCGACGCCTCCTGGCGCAGCTTCGTCAGGCGCGGCCCGTCGAGGCGGATCCGCGGGGTCGCGTGACTTCGGTTCGGGTGTGCCATGCAGGACTCCCTCTCGTTCGGGCACAGGTCTCACCAGTCAGGCTCGCAGCCTGTTGGCGGGCAACGCGCCGGTCTGCGCCGCTCTGTGACCGGGATCACCGGCCGCACCTGGGCGCGGCCGGTGAAAACCGTCAGTGCCCGTCGTGCATCTCGTCCATGTCGCCCATGTGCCCGGCGTCGTTCGCGCCGTTGGCACCGGAGCTCGCGGGAGTGGAGCCGGTCGCGGCGCCGTACCAGTCGAGTCGCCACTTCGCCATGTCGGCGATCTCCGCCGCCTGCGCACGCACGATCGCGGTCGAGAGCTGCCGCAGGTCCGCGTCCTGCCCGGCCGCGAGCTGGGCCTTGGCCATGGCGATGGCGCCTTCGTGGTGCGGCGTCATGTCGTCGATGAACGCCCGGTCGAACGGGTCGGCAGTGCGCAGCGCCGACATGTCCATCGACATGCCCATCTGGTCGACGGTGAGGCCGAGCGTTTTGGCGTCGTCCGCCATGTTGCCGTCGTGCATCGAGCCGTCGCCGCCCATCCCATGCGTTTCGACGTCGAGGCGCTTCGCGATCGCTTCGAGCTCGGAGATCTCCGATGTCTGCGTGTCGATCACGGCGTCGGCCAGGTCGCTCAGCTCGGTGTGCTCGGCCTTGTCTTGCGCGATCTTGGCCATCATCACGGCCATCATGTGATGCGGAATCATCTGCCGGACGAAGGCGCGGTCGACGGCCGCCGCGTCGGTCGACGGGGCGACGGCGGTCGTGCTCGGCGTGCTGTTGGCGGCGGTGTTGCCGGTCGTGGCGTCGTCGTCGCCGCAGCCGGCCGCGACGCCGCTGAGGGCGGCGGTCGTCAAGAGGGCGGCCACGAGGGGTCTGGTGAGGTGCATGGTCTGCACTGCTTTCTCTGAGAGAGGGTCGGAATCACGGAGGCCAGCTCCCGTGCGGGAGCCGCAGGCCTGGTGATCACCGCCTGTCGACACAGAGATGCAGGTGCACCGGAGGGCCGGCCCGCGCAATCGCAAAGCCGGTCGTCGGCAAGACCGCGGGGATGAGCCGGCGACGCGCAGTCGTACGGCGCGGCGCGCGGCGCCCGTTGCGGCGGCTGCGCCGTAGGAGCACCAGCCCCTCGACCGCAATGCCCGCCACGGCCATGCCGACGCACATGCTCGCGGCCGCGCCGTGCTCACCGTGGTGGGCATGCTCGCCGCCGAACTCCAGTCCGCTGTGGTGCAGCGCCAGCGCAAACGCCACCACGACCGCGAACACCGCGAGCAACGGGCGCACGAGAGGCCGACTTCGATACGCGTGCAGCAGCATGCCCGGGCGATCCTAACTCGCCCGTGCGCGCGAGGTCGCAGCCTGACGCGACCCCGGACGCCGCGTCACTTGCGGCCCATCAGCCGTCCGACGGCGGCCATGAGCTCGTCGGTGCGCTCGGCCTGCAGCTCCGCGGTGCTCGCCCCCATGACGCAGTGGTGCACGTGGTCGTCGAGCAGCCCGAGGGCCACTTTGTCGAGCGCCGCCTGGACCGCCGAGATCTGCGTGAGCACGTCGATGCAGTACCGCTCTTCCTCGACCATGCGCGCGATCCCGCGGACCTGGCCCTCGACGCGCGTGAGCCGCTTCGACAGCTGGACTTTGGTCGCCGAGTAGCCGCGCGGCTCGGGGACCGACGCTGAAGGGGGAGGGGCAGTTTGGTCGCTCACAAGCCAATCGTACAGTACCCCCCTGGGGTATGCTACGCTCGCCTCGAATACCCCCTCCCCGTATAGGAGCACGACGAATGCCCAACCCGTCAAACCAGCCCGCAGCAACCTACGCCGTGCAGGGCATGACCTGCAGCCACTGCGAGCGGTCCGTCCAAGAAGAGGTCGAGGCGCTCCCAGGGGTTACGGCCGCCCGCGCCGATCACGCGAGCGGCACGGTCGTGGTCACGGGCAAGGCCGACGCCGACGCCGTTGCCGCGGCAGTGCAGGCCGCCGGGTACGAGATCGCCCGATGACCCCTGCAGCGAGGCTGGCGGCCTTCACCGGTGCACTCGCGGCGCTCTTCGCCGTGGGTGCCGCTGCCGGCAGCGCGCTCCAGCCAGATCCGCCCGGTGGCAGCGCGAGCGCGACCCACGCGGCGCCACCAACTGGCGACGCGCATCGCGACGCAGCCACCCACGAAGCTGCGGCGCCGACGGCGGTGCGCGGCTTGGCGGTCGCGCAAGACGGTCTCCGGCTCGAGGTCGAACGCCCCGCTCGACCTGTCGGCGTCACTACCCCGCTCGCGCTGCGGATCGTCGACGACACCGGGCAGCCGGTGCGACGCCTCGACTTCACGCATGAGCGCCTGATGCACGTGATCGTCGTGCGCCGCGACCTCACCGGCTTCCAGCACCTGCACCCGAAACTCGGGCAGGACGGCCGCTGGACCACCTCGCTGCGACTCGACGACGCCGGGTCCTACCGGGTCTTCGCCGACTTCCCGTATCGCGGCCGCGCCACCACGCTCGCGAGCGACCTGCGCGTCAGCGGCCCCGCCGCGCTGCAGGCCCTGCCGGCGCCCGCCAGCCGGGCCGTGAGCGACCGCGGCCTGACCG
>JAEZDB010000518.1 GCA_023429855.1 Actinomycetes bacterium | reverse complement strand
CCGCCGCCCTGATCGACGGGCGGCGGGGGCGGTGGCGGGGGAGGCGTCGGTTTCAGCGGCTCGGCCGCACCCCAGTCGGGCGACTTGGCACCGGCCGGCGCGATCGTGCGCGGCTCGGGCGTCACGCAGTCGGCCTCGCCCTCGATCTCCTTCGTCCACGTGTTGACCTGGATCCCCTTCGCGTCGGCGTACGCGAGCTCCAGGCCGTCGGGCGACCACGTCGGCGACGCGTCGATCCGGTTCGTCTCCGTGATGCCGCACAGCGGCGGCGGAATCGCCGGCGTGCCCGTCGCCAGGTCGGTCTGGCTGCGCGAGATCACGATGAGACCGCGCTGGTTCGGCCGCAGCGCGACCATCGCGATGAGCTTGCGGTTCGGGGCGACGTCGGGCTCCCGCAGGTCCCACACGAGCCCGAGCTGGTCGTAGGACTCGAACCAGCGCACCGGCTCGCTGCCGACGTCCCACAGATTCGCCCAGAAGCTGTTGCTGTTCTCGGTCCCGAGCAGGCGCGAGCCCGTGATCCACATGGGGTGGCGCAGACTCGGCGCCTGGCCGTACTTGCTCACCGCGGTCGGCAGGTCGGCATCGATGATGCCCGAGATCGTCGCGAACCGGCAGGTGGGATCGGCCTCCGAGCAGGCGTAGTCGTCGGAGCCCCAGGCCACCCGCGTCCCATCGGGCGAAGGGGCGACCCACTCCGGCTCGACCTGCCTGGTCTCCACGCCGCCCGGGCCGATCAGGCGCGGCGGCGTCACGCGGCTGAGTGTCTCGCCACCGGGTGCCAGGTGGACGATCTCCATGCCTTGCACGGCGTAGACGGAGCCGTCCGGCGCCATCGCCGGGTGCTGCCACGGCTTGGTGGCGCCGTCCTTCGTGAGCTGGCGGGTCGTCTTGCCGTCGGGCGTCGTGAGCCAGACGTTGCCGCCGAGGATGTAGGTGATCGTCCCGGCACCCGCGGCGGCCTGAGCCGCGTGCGGTGCCGTGCAGGCGGCGGCCGCGGCCGCGGTGGCGGCAGCGACGGCGATCCGGCGCATCGTCGCGGTCCGCATCAGCGGACGCCCTTCGAGACATAGACGGTCACGCGCTTCCCTGCGCTGACCGTGCCGCCAGCACGCTTGGAGAGCCGCACGACGCGGTGCTTGGCGTACTTGCGCGAGCGGATCTTGACCACCTTGGTGCGGCAGCCGGCCGCCGCGAGCCGCTTGCGGGCCGTGCTCAGCTTCGTCCCGGCCTTCACTTTGGGCACGGTGCAGCGCTGCGCGCCGGGCTGGCCGCTCCCGCCCCCAGGCGGCGTTCCGCCGGCGCCACCGCCGGGTGGTGTTCGGTCGGCGGCACCGACCTCGACGGTCTCGCACGCCGAGGTGGTGTCGATCGCGTCGACGACCGCCCGATCAGTCCCGACGCCGCAGGCGATCGAGTCGGCTTCGCCGTCGCGGGCCAGCACGGTGTCGTTGCCGACCGGCGCGTTGCACACGAAGATGTCGCAGCCGCCGCTGGCGTCGGCGTTGATCGTGTCTTTGCCGGCGCCGCCGGTGATCAGGTCGTCGCCGTAGCCGCCTTCGAGGTTGTCGTCGCCTGCGCCGCCGTCGATCTCGTCGGGGCCGTGCGCCGCCTTGAGCTTGTCGGCCGCCGGACTCCCGACGCGCTTGGCCTTGACCGTTCCGGCGTTGCTCGGGATTTCGAAGTCGACCGCCTCGAGTCCAGCGATCAGCGTTGCGGCGTGGTTGATGCGGATGCGCTCGATGCCGGTGGCGTTGTCGCCCTCACCTGGGCGGCCGTCGTCGGCCACGCCGTTCAGGCTGACGCTTGCCGGCGGGGTGGGCGCGCCCTGCGTCGGGTTGGTCCAGTCGCCTTCGCTGCGGTCGTAGCCGGGACCGCCGTCGATCACGTCGGCGAACGTGCCCGTGAAGCCGTCGCCGACGACGAGGTCGTCGCCAGGACCTCCAAGCACCGTGTCGTTGCCAGGGCCGCCGGTCACCGAGTCCGCCCCGTCGCCGCCATCAAGGACGTTGCCGCCGTCGCTGTAGTCGCGCAGCGTGTCGTCGCCGGCGCCGCCGAGGACGTGGACCTTGAGCGCTGCGGGGGTGCCGAACTCGATCTCGAGCTTGTCGTCGCCGCCCCCGCCGTCGACCCGGAGCCCGCCGGCCGTGACGACGCAGTGGGCGTAGCGGTCCCACTCGCCGGGGATGCAGCCGTCTGGCATGTTCGCGCCGAACGACGCGCCGGCGATCACGAACCGGTCGGTCGTGTCGTCGTCGTAGCGCGTCATGAGGTGGTCAGGCCCAGGGTCGCCGGTGAGCACGAACGTGTCGCCCTCGCGAGTGAGCGAGACCGCGGAGGCGGCAGCGGGCATGACGAGCACGCAGCTGGCGACCGCGGCCAAGGGAAGCAGGAAGGAACGCATGGAGCGCAGGCTGCCGGTCGCACGACCGCCCGCCATCGGCGGCGCGGGGCGACGTGACGCGCCGCTGGACGAGGCCGGCACACCGAACGGGGTGGGTCACGCGCGAACGGCGTTCTCTATGCGCACCTCCCCGACGCGCGCGAAGCACTATTCTTCCGCGCCATGCTCGGCCCCGCTGCGGACAAGTTTCATGTGGCGCGCATCATGACGCGCGCCGGCGTGGTGAGTTCGTCACTGAGCCGCCCCGATCGCGGCGTTCGCGCGGTGCGCGCGCTCGGCGATTGGGGCACCAGCGTGGCGGGCGCATTCACCGCCGCCGCGATCCGCGCTCCAGGCTCGATCGCCATCATCGACGAGCGCGGTCAGCTCACGTACCGCGAGATCCACCAGCGCTCCAACGCGATCGCCCGGCAGTGGGCGAGCGAGGGCGTGGGCCAGGGCGATGTGGTCGCCCTCATGGCGCGCAACCACCGCGGCTTCATCATCGCCACCGTCGCGATTGCCAAGCTCGGCGCCAACGTCCTGTTTCTCAACACGATGTTTGCCGCCCCGCAGATCAAAGCCGTCTGCGAGCGCGAAGAGGTCAAGATCATCGTCCACGACGAGGAGTTCGCCGGCCTCGTCGACGAGATCAAGAGCAGCGCCCCGCGTGTGCTCTCCTGGACCGACGCCGAAGGTAAACCGGCCTACCCGACGCTCGACGAGCTCGCCACCGGCGACGACGCCGACCACGAGCCGCCAAGCCGCTCCGGGAAGCAGATCATCCTCACGTCGGGGACCACCGGCATGCCGAAGGGCGCCCAGCGCCCCGAGCCCAAGGGCATCGAGCCGTTCGCGGGCTTCATCGAGCGCATCCCGTATCGCGCCGGCGACTCCTGGATGATCGCCGCGCCCGTGTTCCACGCGTGGGGCTTCATCAACTGGGTCTTCACCACAACGCTCAGCGGAGGCGCCGTGCTGCGCCGCCGGTTCGACCCCGAAGGCACCCTCGACTGGATCGCGCGCTACCGCTGCGAGAACCTCGTCGTCGTGCCCGTGATGCTCCAGCGCATCGTCGAGCTGGGCCCCGAGGTCATCGGCCGCTACGACCTCTCCTCGCTCCGCGTGATCGCCGTCTCCGGCTCCGCGCTCCCGGGCGACCTGGCGGGCCGAGCCATGGATCTCTTCGGCGACGTCGTCTACAACATGTACGGCTCCACGGAGGTCGCATTCGCCACGATCGCGACCCCGCAGGACCTGCGCGAGGCCCCCGGCACCGCCGGCAGACCGACCCGCTGGACGAAGCTCCGCATCCTCGACGAGGACGGCCGCGACGTGCCGCAGGGCGAGGTCGGCCGGATCTTCGTCGGCAGCGACCTGGCCTTCGAGGGCTACACCGGCGGCGGCAACAAGGAGCGCATCGACGGCCTGCTCTCCTCCGGCGACGTCGGCCACCTCGACGACGAGGGCCGCCTCTTCATCGACGGCCGCGACGACGACATGATCATCACGGGCGGCGAGAACGTCTTCCCGCGCGAGATCGAAGACCTGCTCGCCGACCACGAGGCCATCGAAGAGGCGTCCGTCATCGGCGTCGACGACGAGCGCTGGGGCCAGAGCCTCAAAGCCTTCGTCGTGCTGCGCGCCGGCACTTCGATCGACGCCCAGGGCGTCAAGGACTACGTCAAGGCGCACCTCGCGGGCTATAAGGTGCCGCGCGACATCGTCTTCCTCGACGCGCTGCCCCGCAACGCCACGGGCAAGGTCCTCAAGCGCGAACTGCGCAGCGAGTAACCTCGGCGGCGATGGAAGCAGTCCCTGGCCGTTTTGAGCTCGGGGCGCTGCACCTCGCCGCAGGCGAGGGCACGCGCGCCGAAGTGACCGTGCCCGTCGAGCCGGTCACGATCGGCAGCGAGCAGTACACCATCGGCGAGGTGCCGGTGCAGCTCGACGTCGCCCGCATGATCGGCGGCGGCTACAGTCTGCGCCTGCGCGCCGACGCGGCCGTCTCCGGTACCTGCCTGCGCTGCCTCGACCACATCTCGCTCGACCGCAACCTCGACATCCGCGAGATCGACCGCCCGTCGGACGACAGCGACGACCTCGAAGCCGGGGAAGCCGACGACCTTGCCAGCCCCTACGTCGACGGCGACATCCTCGCCCTCGGCGACTGGCTCCGCGACACGCTCGTCCTCGAGCTGCCCGCCACCATGGCGCCGCCGACCGACGAAGACGACCGCTGCACGCTCTGCAAGCGCACCCTCATCGACCTCGGTGCGCCCGCGCCCTCAACCGAGGCCGCTCCCGACCCTCGCTGGGCCAAGCTGCGCGAGCTGCAGATCGAGGACGAGCCCTCCTCGAACTAGCGCAGCCGCCCGCCGCGCACCTCGGCGCGGTTCGGCGCCGAAGCGCCGGCAGCGCCAGGCGGGCTACGCCTCGACCTGCACGTCCTTGAGCTCGCGCTTGAGGACCTTGCCGGTCGGGTTGCGCGGAAGGCGCTCGAGGAAGATCACTTCGCGCGGGACCTTGTAGCGCGCGAGGTTCTCCTTGACGTGCTCCTTGAGGTCGTCGTCGGTGGCTTTGGCACCGGGGCGCAGGACCACGAAGGCCCGCAGGCGCTGGCCGAACTGCTCGTCGTCGACGCCGATGATCGCGCACTCCTCGACCGCGTCGTGGTCGTGAAGGAGGTCCTCGACCTCACGCGGGAAGACGTTCTCGCCGCCGGAGACGATCATCTCGTCGTCGCGGCCGGCGATGAAGAGGCGGCCGGCCTCATCGAGGTACCCGACGTCGCCGGAGGAGAGCAGGCCGTCGATGCGTTCCTTGTCGCCGCCGCCGGTGTAGCCCTCGAACGACAGCTCGTTGCCGACGAAGATGCGGCCCGTCTCGCCCTGGGGGACTTCGTTGCCGGCCTCGTCGAGGATGCGCAGCACCGTGCCGCGCGGCGAGCGCCCAGCGGTCCCAGGCGCAGCGCGGAGGTCCGCGGGCGTGGCGATCGAGGCCCAGGCCACCTCAGTCGAGCCGTAGAGGTTGTAGAGCACGTCGCCGAACGCATCCATGGCGCGGGTCGCCAGCTCGCCGGGCAGCGCCGAACCGCTGGCGGCGATCACGCGCAGCGCGGAGTGGTCGCGGCGCTCGATCACCTCGCGCGGCAGCTCGAGGATGCGCTGCAGCATCACGGGCACGACGACGAGGGTGTGCGCGCGGTGGCGTTCGATCGCGGTCACGGTCGCTTCGGGATCGAAGCGGCGCTGCAGCACGACGGTCGAACCGAGGCTGAGGCCGAAGGCGAAGTGCGCAAAGCCCCACGTGTGGAAGAGGGGGGCCGCGATCAGCACGTTTTTGCGGCCCCGCAGCGGGATCTTCGAGAAGAGCGGCACGAACGCGACGACCGAGCTCGGCGTGCGACGCGGTGCGCCCTTCGGCGTGCCGGTGGTGCCCGACGTGAGCACGATCAGCTTGCTGTGGGCCGACGGCGGATCGAGCTCGGCCGCCGAATTGCCGGTGGCGAGCTGCTCGAGGTTCAGGCGGTCGGTCGCGGGGCCGTCGTGCCAGGCGATGAAGCGCACGAGCGACTCGGACGCGCCGGCCATGACCTCGCTGAACTCTTCGTCGTAGATCACGGCGGTCATGCCCTCGCGTTCGCAGACCTCAGCGATCTGCGGACCGGCGAACGACGTGTTGAGGTAGACGATGTTGGCGCCGAGCTTGGAGCACGCGATGGTCGCTTCGATGAAGCCGCGGTGGTTGCGGCAGAGGATCGCGACGCCCGAGCCCTCGGTGACGCCGGCGGCGCGCAGGCCGCGCGCGATGGCGTTGGTGCGCGCATGGACCTGCGCGAAGGTCAGGGTGCCGATCTCGTCGATGATCGCCGGGCGATCCGGCGTGCGCTGCGCGTAGACCGCATAGCCAGCGGCCGGCGCCGCGCCCCAGCGGCGCAGCTCCAGCAGGCCGCGGATCGTGCGATCCGGGCGCTCTGGGGCGACGAGACCTGAGGAGATGAGGACGCGCAACGTATGCACGTGACCGGAAAGGCGCAACACGAAGTCGCGCGCGAACTGCAGGTCACGCAAACGGAACACGACGACTATTGAACCATTGATGTCCAGGTGATTCGTGCGACGGTGCTCCACTTCGGTCTGCGAGCCTGGTCGCGGGCACTAGAACACGGTGCCCGTGGGGAGATGCAGCGGGCCGAGCGGCTCGTCGCTGAACAAGGGTCCCTCGGGGTTCAGGGCCAGGCCAACGCTGAGCATTTCGCGGATCGCCCAGCTCTGGCCCTCGCGCATGTGGCGCAGGTGGACGGTCTCGCCGGGCGGCACTGCGGCGAGCGCGGCGCGCAGCGCCAGTCGGCCGGCTTGAGGGTCGCGGGCGACGGCAACGCGCAGGATTCCGCCGCCGCGCACGACGGCTGCACGGTCTTCGACGAGGTGCAGCGCGTCGCCTTGGGCGTCCCACATCGCGGCGTCGCGGCCGTAGGCGACACCTCGGGCTGCGGGATCGGCAGCGATCGCGTCAAGGAGGTCCGCTGCCGCGAGCGGGGTGGTGGTGACGGCCTCGGCTGGGGCTTCGACGGCGCGCGGGCGCAGGATCCCGCAGGCCGAGACGGTCGGGCGCAGGTGCAAGCCGAGCGCGGCGTAGCGCCGCATCGCCTTCGGGTCGGCCGACGACATGATCACGCGGTTGCGGCCCGGCTCGGCCTGAGGGAACTGGGCCAGGAGCGCCCGGCCGACGCCGCGGCCCTGCCACGCCTCGTCGACGATCGCAAGCGACAGGACGGTCAGCGGGCCGCGCTCGATCACGATGGTCGCGCCGATCAGGGCTGTGCCGTCGAAAACGAGGGTGCTTGACGGGTGCGCACCCTCCAGGATGTGGGTGATCCGGCGCCCGGCGGCATGCGGGTCGCGGTCGGGGCCCGGTCCGAAGACCGCCCGCGCGAGGTCGGCGATCGCCGCGGCGTCAGCTACCCGTGCGGGCCGCAGCTCACAGCCCGCGCTGGTTCTGTACCCTCCTTGGGCCATGGCCGTACCCAAGCAGAAACAGTCCCATAGCCGCTCGACCAAGCGTCGCTCGCAGCACAAGGCTGCCAACCCGGGCACCCAGAGCTGCCCGAGCTGCGGCGAGGCTCGCCTTCCGCACCGCGTCTGCAGCAACTGCGGCAGCTACCGCGGCAAGACGGTCGTCGCCACCGGCAACTAGCCGTGCCGGCACAGGTCACGGTCGCCGTCGACGCGACCGGGGCCGACCTCGGACCGGCCGAGGTTGCGCGCGGCGCCGCTCGTGCCGCATCCACGGGGATCAACGTGATCCTCTTCGGGCCTGCCGCTGAGCTGCACGAAGCGCTCGCAGAGCAGCCCGCGACCAACGTCGAGGTCGTTGACGCTCCGGTGTCGATCGCGAAGGCCGCTGATCCGGCCCGCGCGGTTCGCCAGCACCCGCACGCCTCGATCGTGCAGGCCGTCCGGGCCGTCGCCGAAGGGCAGGCGCAGGCGTTCGTCGC
>JAEZDB010000513.1 GCA_023429855.1 Actinomycetes bacterium | reverse complement strand
GTGGTCCACTGTCGCTCAGCAACAGTGGACCACGGTCCGTCGGCCGTTTGGGGGCTTAGGCGAAGGCGATGATCAGCAGCGCGACCGCCGGCAGCAGGCCCTGGATCGCTGCGCCGCGGGCCATCTTGCCCTTGGAGCTGATCAGCAGGACGAGCGCCGCGCCGAGCATGCAGGCGAGGCCGAAGGTGACGAACGCCTGGCCCCAGAAGAAGCTGTTGAAGTCTGGCGCTGCGGCGAGGACGGAATCTTCTGGTTCTCCGAACGCCGCCACCGTCGTGCCCTCCGCCGTTCCGACCAGCCCCACGCCGACGATCACCCCGATCGCCAGGAACAGGTTGTAGAAGCCCTGGTTGAGGGCGAGGCTCTTCGTCACGTCGGCCTCGTCTTGCGACCCGAGCCCAAAGACCTTCCAGGTCGACGGCTTCGTCCACGCGATGCTCTCCAGGTAGAAGAAGTACACGTGGATCAGGGCCGCGAGGACGGCGAGGATCTGGGCGGCGAGCGGCATCCGCCGACCCTACCCGGCCGAGGCGTCGGCGCTCAGCGGCCGCGGGCGCGCACCGATGCGGCGGTCCGCGCCTCGGGTGCGTTACGCCCGCCGGTCGGCGTCACCGAGCCGGTGGGGGTGAGGAGCCGCAGCTCGATGGCGCGGGCGACCGCATCGCGGCGGCTGTCGACGGCGAGCTTGCGGTAGACGTGCCGCACGTGCGTCTTGACGGTGTTGACCGACACGAACAGCTCCGACGCCACCTCGGCGTAGGGCATCGAGGTCGGCATGTAGCGCAGCACGACGAGCTCGCGCTCGCTGAGCGGCTCGCTCACGTTGAGGGGTGCCGCTTCGCGCCGCAGGTTCGCCGTCGAACCGTCGAGCGCAGCGAGCAGCTCTTCGACGAGCGCGCGGTGCGCCGTGCCCTGGCGAACCAGCCGGCGCAGCACCAGGGCCGTCCGCAGGCCGCCGTCGAGCA
The DNA here is from genome assembly GCA_023429855.1 of Actinomycetes bacterium. Lineage (GTDB taxonomy): Bacteria > Actinomycetota > Thermoleophilia > Solirubrobacterales > Solirubrobacteraceae > JAGIBJ01. Next base: position 12,003 of record JAEZDB010000513.1, on the reverse strand, counting down.
GCGGGCGCCGGTACCCGCGCGGTTCAGCAAGGTCGAGCGCGCGCTCCATGGCGGCCATCGCCTGCTCGGGCTCGTGGAGCATGTCGAGGGCCACGGCGCGTACGGCCCAGGCCTCGATCGCGGCCGAAGGCGTCGCGCCGATCGTGTCGGTCACCTGCTCGCTCACAGCGATCGCCTTGGCCGGCTCGTGCATGCCGAGACGCACGGCCGCAGCCGCGGCCAGACCAATTGGATTGCCGATCGCCTCAAGCTGTGTCGCCAAGCGGTCAGCGGCGTCGTGCTCGCCGAGCGCGAGGCGCGCGCGGGCCTCGGCACCGCCAACGGCGGCGTCGAGCGCCGGCGGGAGCGGGTGGCCTTCGTCGTAGGAGGCGGTGAGCCGCAGCAGCTGCGAGAGGCCGGTCTCGGCTTCGCCGCGCAGCGCGAAGAGCCGGGCGCTGACGACGCCGATCAGCGCGCGCAGGTTGCGCTCGCCGCTGCGGCCCAGCGCCGCGACGGCGTCGTCGACGGAGCGCTCGGCCCCGTCGAGGTCGTTCCAGAGCAGCGCGACGGTCGCGAGCGCGACGTGGGCTGGAGCCGCGTGCGAGTCGGCGGCCCAGCCGTGGGCGGCGGCGCCGTCGAGCGCGGCGCTGGCTTCGCGGTGCGCTTCGACGAGGCGGCCTTGAATCACGTCGACGAGGGCCGACCAGCCCCGGGCGCTCACGAGCACCGAGTCGTTGCCGACCTCGTCGGCGAGCGCCGCGCCGGCCTGGAGGTCGCTTGCGGCGGCGTCGAGGTCGCCGAGCCAGATCTCGGCGACGCCGAGGCTTACCCGCGCCAGGGCCCGCAGCGCCTTCGTCATCGACCGGTCCCAGCGGCTGGCGAGCACGCGCCGTGCGGCATCGACCGCCACGGCAGGGTCGCCGTCGCTGCGGCTGCGGAACAGCATCGTCATCGCGAGGCTCACGTCGTACGGCTTGCGCCGCTCCGGAGGCAGACCAAGCGCGAGCTCAGCCGCGATCGAGAGCAGCTCGTGCGCGTCGCGGTCGCCCTCTTCGAGTTCGATGCCGGCCACCGCGACGGCGACCTCCGCGTCGCCGCGGACCACGTGGGCCGGGAGCTGCGTGGAGAGCGCGCGCAGCACGGCTGCGTCGCCGTCGAGTGTGAGCGGGAGCCAGTGGTCGACGAAGAGCCGCCCGGCCGCCTCCCAGTCCTCGGCTTGGATCGCGTGGCTGATCGCCTCGAGCGGTTCGCCGTGTGCGGCGTGCCATCGCGCGGCGCGCGCGTGCAGCGCAGGGATCTCCGTCGGGATGTGGCGGCGTTGGAGCAGCAGTAGGGCGCGCACGAAGAGCGGGTGGTACCGGTACCACTGCTCGGGCGTGCCTGGGAGCGGCACGATGAGGAGGTTGCTGCGGACGAGTTCGTCGAGGATCTCCGCGCTGTCGTCGGCGCCGCGCACCGCGTCGGCCAGCGGCGCCGAGACGCGCGAGAGCCCAGCGGTCGACAGCAGAAACGACGCGTGTTCAGCCGGTAGCCCCGCGAAGATCTCGTCGATGAGGTAATCCAGGACGGGCCGGTGGTCGCCGGCGAACCCACGCGCGAACGCGCTGTGCTCCTGCGACTGGCGCAGCGACAGCGCGGCGATCCGCAGGCCGGCGGCCCAGCCCTCGGTTTTGGCCCACAGTGAATCGATCGCGTCGGCCGGCGTCGACGGGTGCTCCTGGAGGAGCAGCAAGCGCGCTTCGTCGAGGGTGAACTCCAGATCGCTCAGCCGCAGCTCGGCGACCGATCCTGTGACGCGGAGGCGCTGGAGCCGCAGCGACGGGTCGACACGGGTCGCCATGATCAGCCGCAGCCCCGCGGGAGCGTGCTCGAGCAGCAGGTCGAGGTCGGCGAGGACCTCCGAGCGCCGCAGCTCCTGCGCGTCGTCGAGCACGACCGTGACCCGGCGCGTGCTGTTGGCGGCGGCATTGATGAAGTTTGCGACGAACCCGTCGAACGACCCGAGCGGTGGCGGCTGCAGCCCCGCAAGCGGGTCTACTCCGGGCTCGAGCACGCGCGCGAGCGCGGCGCTCAGGTCGCGCCAGAAGTGCCGTCGGTCGTTGTCGGCGGCGTTGAGCGACAGCCAGGCGACGCGCTCAGGCTTGCGCTGCTGGATCCAATCGGTGAGCAGCGCCGTCTTGCCCGAACCAGCCGGGGCGGCGAGCAGCGTGAGCGGCGTGTCGGCGGCCTTGTCGAGCGCGTCGAGCAGCCGCGCGCGAGACACGAGCGCAGTGGTCCCCGGCGGGACTAGGCGTGCAGCGATGACCGGAGCGTCGGCCTCGCGAATGCTGGCGGCGGGTGCCTGCATCAGTGGTTCTCTCCCCGTCGTCCGACCACGGAAGGTCAAGGTCGGTCAACAGTGCCCACGTTCCCACAGGATCTGGGCAGGAACAAGGGTGGATCCACACATGGCTGGGGGCGTAGGTACCCGAAGCCAAAGGGGGGTGTGCACTACCGGTCGTGCTGACCGAGGTACAGGAGCGCGGCGGAGACGCGGCGGCTCACCGATGTCTCGGAACTCAGTCCGAGCTTGGAGAAGACCGCTCCTACGTGCTTCTCGACGGCGCGCTTGGTGAGGACGAGCTGGTCGGCGATCGCGGCATTGCTCTTGCCCTCGGCGATGGCAGCGAGCACCTCGAGTTCGCGTGGCGTGAGCGTGGCCAACGGCGACGGTAGCGCCGCGCGCTGTTGCCGCACGATCTCGCTCGCTGTGGTGGGGTCGAACCACGACTCGCCAGCGGCGACGGCGCGGATGGCGGTCTCCAGCTCGGGGCCGCTGCGCAGGCGCTCGTTCACGAGGTAGGCCCGCCCCGAGTCGCCAGCGGCGAACAGGGCGAGTGCGGCGGCCGTGCAGTCCTGCTCGCTGATCACCACGACGCCGATCCGCGGCAGGCGTTGCGCGAGCGCCTGGGCGATCCGCAGGCCTTCGCGGTCGCCGGTCGGCGGGAGCGCGAGGTCGGTGACGACGACATCAACGGAGTGATCGACGGCCGCAAGGAGTTCGTCGCCGTCGCGGAAGGTCGCGCCGACCCGAACGGAGTTCATCTTGCAGATCAGCGCGTGAAGCCCGGTGCGGACGAGGTAGGACTCACTGGCCACGGCGACCGCGATCGGACGCTGAGCGGCCGACGGCTCGTGTGCGATCGCGGCGGAGGCCGGCGGGTCGGTCTTGGTGGGAGGGCCCATTTCGGCAGACCTTACCGCCGTTTCCTTACTTATTGGGACAAATATCCAGGGTCCTGATGAACCGTATTGCGGCACGGAGCGCGCGCTCGGCTCTGCGCCGCCGCCAGCTGCCTGCCGCTGCGTGGCGAAGCGCCAGATTCACCCGAGGGGGATGACCTTGGGTCACCCGGCTGGAGGAGAGGGTTACCCCGTGGCTGACCAGTACGAGATCCGGGTCGCGGGCACGTTCGACATGGCGATGCTCGACGAGTTTGCGGAGTTCACCGCTGCGGTGCGGCCGTCAGAGACCGTGATCCGTGGCGACATCCGCGACCAGGCCGAGCTTCACGGCGTTCTGGATCGACTGCATCGGTTCGGGCTCGAGCTGATCGAAGTGCGCCGCGAGTCAGACGCCTCGTCGTAGCCGTCGCTCCCGATGGCCTAGCTGCGCGCAGCTACCGTCCTGCAGGCCGGAGGCGTAGCAGCGGCGGGTTGGTCCCCTCGGCGACCGTCCACGCCGTGCCGCCGCCCTTTGAGAGGGCGAGCGCCTCGCCCTGACCATCGTCGAGTCCAGTCGGCGACGTGCACGGCTGCCGTCGCACGGTCTGCGTGAGCGGTTCGTTGCCGCGGCGCTGCCAGACGACGAAGCTGAAGTATCCGCGGACGGCGACCGTGGTGCCGTCGGCGCTCACGTCGGCGGCGGTCGCCATGGCGAGCGGTCCGTTGCCGACGCGCCGGAGCTTCGCGCTGGTGGCGCGACCGAACGGCGGGTCGCTCAGCGCGTACACGCTGGCGCCGAGCAGGCTCTTCGTGAAGATCAAGAGGGTCCCGCGGCGCGGGTCGACGACCACGGCTTCTGCGTCGTGCGCGCCGTCGGGATAGGTGAGGGTCAGACGCTGCGCGGGCCCCGTGGTGCCGCCGCCCGTCGCGGTGACCGGTTCGGGGACGCGGTAGAGCACGACGTCGTCGCGCCGCTCGTTGTTGTCGCCCGTGTCGGCGGCGTAGAGCACCGGGCCGTCTGGACCGGGGCCCGCCGCGATGTCTTCCCAGTCCACGTTCTCGGCGCCGCTGACCGACCAATGACCGGCGACGGTGCCGTTCTCCCGGACGGCGGAGAGCCTTGGCTCGGCGCCGCTGTCTTCGATCGCCCACAGCAGCCCCGGTGTGCGCCGGCTGGCGACCAGGCCGGAGAGCTCGTCAAGGCCCGCGTCGCGCACCTTGCCCAGAGGGCTCACCGTGAGCTTGCGGCAGAGCGGCGGCACGCTGGCGTCGGCGGTCGCCGGCCGGCGCTTGGCTTCAGCCTCGCGGAGGTCGGCGAGCTCCCGTGCCACGTCTTCGCCGCCATGCCTGCCGCTGGGCGGCACCATGAAGGCCCACAGCGCGCCGATCGCGACGCCGACCGCGGCGAGGATCGCCAGTGGCAGGTACGAGCGGGGGTGGCTGCGGCGGGCCATGCACGGAGTCTGCCGGGCCGGGCCGAGGCGGGTCGCACGTCGCGCTCCACCGCACCCGGTCCCGGGCTGGCCGACGTGACCGCGTCAGGCGGTGTGCATCTCGGGGACGCGCCGGCTGGCGGTCGTCTCCGCCACGAACATCCGGAGCTCGTCGGCGAGTCGCACCGGCTGGTCTTCGGGGATCAGCGTGTAGCTGTCGTCGATCCAGACCAGCCGCCCGCGCGGAAAGAGCTCGGCGAGGCGCGGGCCGTGCTCGCTCGGCATGACGCGGTCTTCGCTCGCCCAGACGACGAGCACCGGCTTGCTGAACAGGGCAAGCGACTCGTCGGCGGCGAGGGTCGCCCGCCGGGCTTCGCGGCCGCTGCGCGCGTACTTCGTGAGGTCGCGGCGCACGGCAGGCTGGTCGAGGACCGGTTCGAGCCAGTCGTCGAGGACCTCGTCGGGCACGGGCCGCTTCGACATCCAGCCGAACGCGGCCGGGCTCCGGCGCAGCGACCTGACCCGCAGCGGCTGCGTCGCGCCCTTGACGCCACCGGGCACCTTCGCGGCAATCCCCGCCAGTGATCCAGGCAGCCCCGGCGGGTAGTTCTCAAACGCCTCGCACGCCACGAACACGAGCCGCCCGATGCGTTCGGTGCGCCCGCTCGCCACGAGGACCTGCCCGGGGGACCAGTCGTTGAACACCAGCGTCACGTCGTGCAGGTCGAGCGCCTCGAGGAACTCCGCCACGAGCGCGGCCAGCCCGGTGAGGGAGAGGTCGGCGTCGCGGCGCATCGGGATCCGGTGGCTCCCGAGCGGCAGCGTCGGCGTGATGCAGCGGTGGCTGCCGGCCAGCTCCGGCACGACCTTGCGCCACACGCTGCCGTTCATCAGTAGTCCGTGCAGCAGCACGAGCACCGGGCCATCGCCGCCCGTGTCGTCGTAGCTGATCGGTCCAGCGGTCAATTCCACCAGCGGCACAGCGTCCCCCTCCAAGTTGTCCGTCCCCTGCGCGGCCGTCCCAACGGTTGCGGCAGTCGGTGCAAGCTACTTGGCGGTAGCGATGCTCCAAAAACGCGGGTGCCAGCGTCTGGCCGGATGTTCGGTACGGAGCGGTTCGAACGCCCCGCAAAGCCCCGCCGTGCCGCCCCGCACACAGGCAGCCGTCGGCCGGCGCCGTTCCTCGCTACGATTCTCGGGCCTCGCCTCCGTAGCTCAGCTGGTAGAGCACTTCACTCGTAATGAAGGGGTCAGCGGTTCAAGTCCGCTCGGAGGCTCACGCGAAACCTCGAAGGCCCCGCTCAGGCGGGGCCTTCGTCGTTCTTGGTGCGTCCAAGTCGGGGAAGGGGGAGGCGAAGCGGTGCGCCGGGCTCTCCCTCGGCAGCAGCAGCCGCTTCCGCGTCAGCCTCGGCCCGGGCCGCGTCCTCCAGCGACGCGCCGGCGTCCTGCGCGAGTCGCGTGAGGCGCTTCACGTCGCGGCGCCAGAGCTCGCGTTGCACGCGCCAGCGGCAGTAGCCGATGCCGGAGCGCAGGAGCAAGAACATCAGCGTCGGGATGAGGATCGCGATCGCGAAGATCCCCTCAACCGGGCGGCCGGAGTTGAGTGCGCCCGAGACGGCGTCGCGCACGTCGAAACCGAGAATGATCGACGCGATCGTGCAGCACCACACGAAGGTCGCGATCTTGCCGACGACCTCCAGGACGCGGTTCACCAAGACGAGCCGCTGCCACGGCATCAGGCTCACCGAGAGGCGTTCGGTCATCGTTGCTCGACGCGTCCGCTCGGGCGATACGCGGTTTGCGACCGTCGTCTCGATCCGCGAGCGCAGCTCCCTGGCATCCAAGCGCGCCACGGCGTCAGCCCTGCACGATCGTCGGGACGACAACGGGCGTGGCCGGCCGCTGGCGGCGACGCCGCGATACCGCCGCCGTCGACGCTGCGACCGCCACCACAAGCAGGACGACGAGCCCTAGCAGCGCCTGGGTCACGTTCACCGTGACGCCGCCGCTGATCACGACCCGGAACGCGTCGGCCAGCCAAGTGAAGGGCAGCAGCGGACTGATCGCCCGCAGCACGCCTGGGGCCAGCTCGGCTGGGTACACGCCACCGCACGCCGCGATCTGCACCACGAGCAGCACGAGCGCCAGCGCCAAGCCGGCGCGGCCCAGCAGCAGCCGCAGCGCCTGCACGACGGCGGTGAACGCCGCCACACCGACCACGAGCAGCGCCAGCGCCGACAGCGGCAGTTCGGGGTCGAGCCCGAGCGGGAAGCCCGCGAGGAACAGGACGACCGCGCCACCGGCCCCGACGAGCGCGGCCGGCAGCCACGCGCCGAGCGCCAGGCTCAGCGACGACGCCTCGCCCTCGAGCTCGTCGTCGGCGACCGGGCGCATCACCAGGAAGACCAGCAGGGCGAAGGCCCACAGCCCGATGCTGAGGAACAGCGGAGCGAGCCCGCGGCCGTAGGCGCCGGCGGCGTTGGCGGTGCTCACGTTCACGTCGACGGGGTGTACCAGCACCGACGCCAGTTCCTCGCGTGAATCGTCGTCGCCGGTTGGCAGCTCGTCGGTGGAGGTACGCAGCTGGTCGGCGAGTTCGCTGGCCTGCGTCGCCACGTCGCCTGTGTCGTCGGCGAGCGCTTCGCCGTCGCCGTTCGCCGTCGCGGCGGCCGTGCGCAGTTCGGCCGCGTCGTCGGCGTTCTTGGAGGCATCCTTCTTGATGTCGTCGACGTTGTCGCGTGCCTTTCCGGCCGACGCCTTCAGCCCGGCGACCGCGGCGTCGACGGCCGCTTGCGGCGTTGTGCCGGTCGCGCCGTCGTCGTCCTGGTTCTCGTCGGCGCCCGCGTCGTCTGGCGTGGTGGCGGGTGTCGTGCCCGCTGCGCCGCCCGCCACGAGGTCCTTGAGCTTGTCGGCGGCGGCCTGCACGGCGTCGGACGAGTCCTGCAGCCCCTCCGCGAGCCCGTCGATGCTCGCGCTGAGCTCACCCGTCCCCACTTTCAGGTCACGCGCTCCGCCTTCCAGGTCGCCCAGCGAAGTCGAAAGCTCCTGCGCGCTGGCGCCGGTCTGCTCGGCCTCCTTGGCAAGGGCTGCGGCGTCGTCGGCCGCGACCCCGAAGCCCTTCGTGAGGATGTCGTAGCCCGCGAACGCCGCGTCGGCGTAGGCCTGCTGGGCGGCGGCGTCGATCTGGTCCTGCAGCTGGATGCCGAGCGTGCCGATGGCGACGCCCGCGAGGTAGCCGTTGGCGTCGTCGAGGCGGAGCGACACGAACGCCCGCTCGGGGTCGTCGCCGACGGGGCTGCCGAGCCGAGCGCTGAAGTCGGGCGGGATCGTCAAGACGCCAAAGAACTTGCCGTCTTCGAGCCCCTCCTGGGCGCGCGCGGCATCGACCTTCTGCCACCCCAGCAGCGGTGCGGCGCCGAGGGTCTGCGTCACTGCTACGCCGCCGGCGACGGACTGCCCACCGGCCTGCGTCGGCTGGTCTTGGTCGACGAGCGCCACCGGCAGCCGGTTCAGGTGCCCGAGCGGGTTCCAGTTGGCCCACAGATACACCGCCGCCAGCAGCGTCGGCACGAGCATGAGGGCGGCGAGCGCAGCGCTTCGCCGGCCGCCGCGGAAGCGACGAAGCTCGCGGCTGGCGAGCTGCAGCACCGAAGGCCGGCTGCGGAGCGGCCCGGCGTCCCCGGGCGCCGCCCCCTCCGGCGTCGGCAGGCCGCCGCTGCCCGGTTCGCTCACGCCGGCGTCTCGCTCGGTTCCGCCTGACTGGCCGCCGTGCGCAGCGCCGCCATGCGCTCGCGGCGTGGACGGGTCGCCTCGTGCAGCAACACCTTGATGACCGCGCAGATCGGCACGGCGAGGATCGCGCCGACGACCCCGAGCACGGCGCCGGCAATCAAGACCGCGACGATGGTGGTGAACCCCGACAGCTCGACCGCGCGGCGGTAGACGATCGGGTAGATCACGTAGTTCTCGAGCTGCTGGTAGACGAGCTGGACGATCGCCATGATCACGGCGGCCTCCGTCGATACCGTGAGGGCGATCGCGACCAAGATGATTGCGGCGACCGTCGCGCCGACCTGGGGAATCAGGTCGAGCAGGCCCGTCATCACCGCGAGGACGATTGGGAACGGCAGATCGAGCAGCGTCGCGGCGATGAACGTGATGGTGCCGGCAACGACCGAGATGGCGACGTTGCCGATGAGCGACGACGACACCGTCTCGATCGAGTTCTCGACGACCGGCGACCAGCGGGACTCGACCTCGGGCGGGGTGAACTCGAAGAGCCACGCCGTGATCGTGGGGCGCTCCATCAGCAAGAACAACGCCAAGAAGCCGAGCGTGACCATCAGCAGCACCGAGCTCACGACTCCGCCGGCGACGCCGAGGAACGCGCTGGCCGCGTCGGGCAGGCCGGCCGCCAGCTCCTTGAGCGCGTTGGCGATGGTGTGGTCGGCGCCGATCGCGCCGAGGATGTCTTGGACGCCCGGCTTGGAGCTGAACTCCGCCCAGAAGGTCGGGAGCTCCTTGATGAACGCGATGATCTGCTCCCAGAGCGGCCCAGCGGTCACCAAGATCAGACCGGCCACGCTCACGAGCAGGGCCGTCATCGTGATGAGGGCGGCCACGCCGCGAGACCACCCGCGCTTGGTGAGCCGGCCGACGACCGGGTCGAGGCCGAGCGCAAGCACGGCGGCGACCATGATCGACAGCAGGGTGTCGGCGGCGACGACGGCGAGCACGATCAGCGCACCGAAGACGGTGAACGCGAGCAGCGTGCGGAACGGCACGAGGATCGCGACCGCCTCGGGGCGCGGCGGCGCCGGTGGGGCAGTCACGAACGCGGGGCCACGGTCCTCGTCGCGGGGTTCGGCGGCTGGGTCGTCAGTCACCCACTGAATCCTGTGGGCGAGGAGGGTGAGAAGGGCTCACACGACCGGGGTGACCCTGGGCGGCCCGCCGAAGCGTCGGTCGATCAGGAACGCGATGAGTCCGACGGGCAGCGGCAGCCAATACGAGACGAGCCGGTACGCGAAGGTCGCGACGGCCGCATCGGCGGCAGAGACGCCGGCCAGGACGAGCGTGGCGGCCAATCCAGCCTCGACGAACCCGAGGCCGCCCGGTGTGATCGGGATCTGCGCCAGCAGCTGCGCGGCGCAGAACGCCAGGAGGATCAAGGCCGGCCGTGGATGGGCCCCGATCGACGCGAGCGCGGCGACGAGCACGCCGTACTCGAAGCCCCACCGGCCGATCGCCGCCAGCAGCGCCGGCCGCCAGCGCGGACCGAGCGTCGTGAGCAGGCCGTCGCGCTGGGCGAGCAGCCGAGACGCCAGCCCGGCGATCGGCGTCGCGCTGCGGCGCATGCGGTTGCGGAGCCGCTCAAGCCCGTTGCCGATTGTGGTCAGCGGTCTGTCCCAGCGGACGCACGCCGTCCCGAACAGCGCCAGCACGATGAACAGCGCCGCGCCGCCGATCGCCGCCGACAGCAGGCCCTGCGGCACCAGGCCGCGCACGATCGCGGGCAACGCACCGATCGGCATGGCGAGGACGACCGCGAAGGTGAGCACGTTGGCGACGGTGAGCCCGGCGACCGTCGAAGCCTTCGGGATCCCGGCGCGCGCCAGCATGCGGTACTGCAGCGCCGCACCGACGGCGCCGCCGCCCGGCGCGATCTTCGACATGGCGTTGCCCGCCAGCTGCGACGTGGTGATCGGTCCCCATCGCGAACCGCTGATCGACAGGTACTGGAGGGCGCCGAGGCAGAGCAGCGCCGTCGCCTCCAGCGCGACCATCAGCGCGATCCAGCCCAGGCCGATCGACTCGACCTCGTTCCATGAATCGAGCAGGCTCAGCACCGACGGCGCCACGAGGTAGACCGACACCGCCGTGATCGCGAGCCAGACGCCCGTGCGCACAAGGTGGCGCGGGCGGCCTGCGACCTGCTCTTCGCGCTCGATCTCCGCCGCGATATCGACGTGCCGGCCGATCGCGTCCTCGAGCCGGTCACCTACCTTGGGCGACACGCGCCGCATCATCGCAGCGGGCGCGGCGGGCCGCCGGCGGCGTGCATCGACGTCTCTCGGCTCAGACGGTCTTGCCGACCGAGCCGTCGGCGGCAGGCAGCGGAGCCACCGCCGGAGCAGGCAGCGGGCCCGGCGCCGCGAGCGCGGCGGCAACCACGTCCGGCGGCGCATCGGCGTAGACCACGTAGGTGCCGGCGAGCAGGTCGTGGAGCGCGCGGCGTTTGGGGTGCAGCAGCACGACGACGTAGCCGGAGAACAGCAGCAGGATCGACAGGAAACGGGCGAAATAGCGGACCGTCGCCCGACACACGGTCGGAGGGCTCCCGCTGTGGCCGACGAGTTTGAGGCCCATCATCCGCATTCCGAGCGTCTGGCCCGTGGTCGCCCAGCAGCCGATGAAGTAGACGATCACGAACACGATCCAGAAGCCGCCAGCGCTGAGCAGCGATGCGGCCGTGCCGATCTCGGCGAGGCCCAGCGCCGCGATCGCGAACGAGATGAAGACCCCGCCGATCGCAAAGATGGCGCCCGCCGCGGCGCCGTCGATCGACAGCGCCACACCACGGGTGACGATGCCGCCGAACGGCAGCGCCGGTGCGGGCGGCGCTGGTGCGGGCGGAGCGCTCACGCGCCCTCCGCCGGGCGGCGCAGGAGCCGCCGGACGGTGCGTTCGGCGGCGTCGTCGAGCGAGACGCTGCGCTGCCGCACGCCAGTGGTGATCTCTCCGGCCATGCCCATGCTCTGCTCGGCGAGCGCGGTGCGGATCTCGGGGCTCGACGCGACCGCGCCGAGGACCTTGCGCATCTCCTCGCTCTCGGTGAAGCGGTCGGTGACGGCGAGGACCACATCGGATTCGAGCACCGACACGATCGTGCGCTCGAGCCGCGGGCTCGCAAGGATCTGCTGCAGCCACGCCTCGAGCTGCTCGCTCGACAAGATCTCGCCGGCGAGCTCTTCGACGCGCTGCGGACTGAGCGCCTCGCGCACGGCCACCTCGACCTCGGGCGACGCCGCCGCGTGGCTGACCGCGAGCGTGATGGCGCCCGAGTTGAGCAGGTAGTCGACGAGGCCCATCACGGCGCCGGAATCGACAAGGTGGTCGACGAGCCGTTGCACGGTGCCCTCGGCGATGAGGTGCTCGACGACGGTCGCGTCGATCCCCGTTGCCAAGAGCTGGTCGACGAGGTGGTCGGCGAACTCCTCCGTGAGGATGGCGTCGACGAACCGGTCGGCGACGCGGTGGCCGACGACGGACTGCACGATCGCATCGACGAGCGGGCTGCCGAGCGCGCGGTCGACGAACCGCTCGAGCTCGGGGGAGGCGAGGACCAGGTCGGCGCGGCGCTCGACCTCGCGGGTCAGCTCCAGAC
>JAEZDB010000505.1 GCA_023429855.1 Actinomycetes bacterium | reverse complement strand
ATGTTGTTAAAAATACACTGGCCGCGCCGCCGGCGCCGCGGCCGTCGCCGCCCGGTAGCCTCCAGGGGGCATGAAACCGCTGTGGCTCTGGATGCAAGGGATCATCGTTGTCGGCACGCTCGCCGGGATGACGATCGCCGCCGTCAAGCTCTGGGGCTGAACGGGACTTCAAGGTCCCCCGCGTGCGCAGGACCTCACCCACGCCCCCGGTCCGCTCCGTAGACTCCGCCGGGTGAGCGCCTCCTTCAAGACCATCGTCGTTGGCACCGACGGCTCCGGTACTGCCACCGAAGCCGTTCGCCGAGCCACTGAACTCGCCGCCGCCGTCGGTGGCCGGCTGGAGCTCGTCAGCGCCTACGAGCCCGTCTCCAGCACGCGACTGCGCCAAGAGGCGCAGCAGGCCCCGGGCGACGTGCAGTGGATGGTCAACCCCCAGGAAGATGTCGACGCGACCCTCCAGGAGACCGCCAAGGAGATCCGCGCGAAGGGCGTCGACGTCACGATCTGGGCCCGCCAGGGCGACCCGGCCGACGCCATCCTCGACGTCGCCGAAGAGCAGGGCGCCGACCTCATCGTCGTCGGCAACCGCGGCATGACCGGCGCCAAGCGCTTCCTGCTGGGCTCGGTGCCCAACAAGATCTCGCACCACGCTCCCTGCTCGGTGCTGATCATTCGGACGACCTAGCGCGGTCGCGGCCCGGCGCCGACGTGCCACGGGCTGACCGCGCAGCCGGGTAGGCCCGCCGCCTGCTGGCTCGCTACCGTTGCGGCGCGCGCCGATGCACGTTCAACTCGCTGTCCCATACACCGATGTCGCCGCCACGATGCTGCGGTGGGCGACCGGTCTCGGCCCCGTCGAGCCGCTGGCCGCGAAGACGGTCGTGCTCCCCGGCGCGACCATCGAGCTGCGCGTGCTCGGAGCCTCACACCAGGTGCTTGTCGGTGACTTCACCGAGACCGTCGCCTGCGGTCTGCTTGGCGGCGCGCCCGTGCCGGCGGCCTCCAGCCGCGGGCCGTATGCGTTCGCGTCCAGGACAGAGCGGTTCGACCCGCCGGCCTATGTCGCCCGGGTCCGCCGCCTGATCGACGAGCTCCATGGCGACCAAGCGGCGATCGTGGCCGGGTTCCCCGGAAGCGAGCTCGCCGTGACCGCCCTGCGCGCCGACCAGTCCGACGACGCCGTCCAATGGACCACCTGGCACGCGTACCCGCAGACCGGCGAACTCGTCACGACCGAAAGTCGACTCCGGATCCAGCTATGACCGCACTCCTCACCACGCCCGTCCGGCGCGCGCTCTCGCTCTTGCTCGTCGTTGGCGCCGCGCTCACGCTCGCCAGCTGCGGGACCACGAGCCCGCAGGCCTGGCTCGACGAGAACATGACGAAGGTCAGCGGCAGCGACCCCGAGACCGGCGTGTACTACTCGAGCACGAAGCCGGTCGCCGACACCCTCCAGCAGGTCAGCGCCGGCACCAAGCCCGACGACTCGATGTTCAGCGGCGGCACGAACTTCATGCGGTACGGCTCCGACTACATGGTCGTGATTCCGGCAGCAGCTGCGGCGGCGGCCGGGGCGTCAGCCGCCGAACTCTGGACCTTCAACGCCGGCTACGCGCGCTACGGCGCGCAGGTCGCCGCCTGGGACGAGTTCCGCGGCGGCGGCAGCGGCGAAGGCAAATAGCGTCACCAAGGGACAACGATCCAAATGAACTCGCTCCTCGAAGGACTCCTCGCCACCGCGGCCTACACCGGCGCCGGCCTGGCCCTGCTGGTCCTCGGCTTCTTCGTCCTCGACCTCCTCACACCCGGCAGGCTCGCCGACGAGATCTTCAAGAACCACCGCCGCGACGCCACGATCTTCGCGGCGGTCGGCCTGGTCTCGCTGGCCGCGATCATCGCGACGGCGATCCACACCGCCGGCGGCGAGACGTGGGACGGCTTCGAAGACGCCGTCGCCTACGGCCTGCTCGGCATCGTGCTGCAGGCGGTGGCCTTCGTCGTCGTCGACGTGCTCACGCCGGGCAAGCTCGGCGAGACGCTGACCGACGACGCCGACGACCACGCGGTGTGGCTGCTGTCGGCCATGCAGATCGCGGTCGCGCTGATCACGATCGCGTCGATCACCTGAGCGGCCCGGCGTGACGGCCACGTCACCGCCGGCGGCCCTTTCGCGGCCGGCGGTCACGTCGCGGCCCGCGCTGGTCGTCGTCTACGCGGCGGTCCTCGTCTGCGCAGCCTGCGGTCTGCTCTACGAGCTGGCCTTGGTGGCGCTTGGCGGTTACCTGATCGGCAGCTCGATCGAGCAGACCGCGATCGTGATCTCGGTTTCGATGTTCGCGATGGGCGTCGGCGCGCTCATCGCCAAGCCGTTGATCGCGCGGCCGCTGCGCGCGTTCGTCAGCGTCGAGTTCGCGCTGGCGCTCCTCGGCGCCGCGGCGGTGCCGCTGCTCTACTGGTCGTTTGCGTGGCTCCACGTCTATACGGCGGTGATGGTGGTGGTGGCCTTCGCCATCGGCTGCCTGGTCGGCGCCGAGGTGCCGCTGCTGGTCGAGCTGCTGCAGCGGCTGCGTCCCAAACAGGCGTCGCACGAGATCGCGAACCTCAACGCGGTCGACTACCTCGGGGCGCTTCTCGGCGGCCTCGCGTTTCCGTTCCTGCTGCTCCCGACCCTTGGCCTGCTCGTCGGGACGATCGCGATCGCCGCGCTCAACGTGGTCGCCGCGCTCGTCGTCGCCTATGCCGTCAGCCGGACCCTTCCGCCCGGCCGCGGTCGCCGGTGGCTGCCTGCGGCGTACGCCGTCGGCGCCGTCCTGCTCGGCCTGTTTGCCGCGGCGGCGGCCCGGGCCGACGAGTTCGAGCTCAGCGCGCGGCAGATGCTGTTCCGCGACCCGATCATCAAGGCCGAGCGGTCGAAGTACCAAGACATCGTGATCACCCGCGGCGCGCCGTTCGGTGCTCAGCACCAGGACGTGCGCCTTTTCCTCAACGGCGACCTGCAGCTCTCGTCGATCGACGAGTACCGCTACCACGAGCTGCTCGTCCACCCGGCCCTCGACGGGCGGCGCTCGCGCGTGCTGATCCTCGGTGGCGGCGACGGCCTGGCGCTGCGTGAGGTGCTGCGCTACCGCGACGTGCAGTCGGCGACGCTCGTCGACCTCGACGACGCGGTCGTCGGCCTCGCGCGGCGCTTCGCTCCGCTGCGCGACCTCAACGACGGGGCCTTCGAGGACCCGCGCGTGCGCTATGTCGCCGCCGACGCGTTTACGTGGGTCCGCGACGAGCAGCGGCGCGGGACCGAGTTCGACGCGGTGATCGTCGACTTCCCTGACCCCGACGCGACCGAGACCGCCAAGCTCTACTCCGTCGAGATGTACGCGATGCTGCGGCGCCTGCTCGCGCCGGGCGGGCACATGGCGGTGCAGTCGGGCAGTCCGTTCTTCGGCCCCAACGCCTTCTGGTCGATCCACAACACGCTGCGGGCGGCAGGGCTGAGCGCCGTCCCGTACCACGCCGACGTCCCGTCGTTCGGCGACTGGGGCTTCAACCTCGTCGCCGACGGTCGGCCGCCCTCGCCGACGTTGCGCGAGCTCCCGCCGGGCCTGCGCTACCTCACCCCGGCCACCTGGGAGGCCGCCAAGGCGTTTGCGCCCGACCGCGCGCGCCGGGCCGATGTCGGCGTCTCCACCCTGCTGCGCCCGCGGATCCTCGACTACTCGCGCGAGCCCTGGGTGGGCTACTGACGGCGCCCGCCCGTCCGCCCGCCGCCAGCCAGCCAGCCAACTGGGCGGTGAGCGTCGGATTACCGACCCCAGAGGGCTGGTAATCCGACGCTCACCGCGCCGACGGGCAGACTGGTCCTGTCGGCGGGGCCGTCTGGTGAGCGGCGCGGAGCCAGCTCCGGTACGACACCATTGACCCGGTGCCGAGCGAGCCGATCGCGCCCCCGACCTTCGCCAGCCGCAACGACCGCGAGATGCGCCGCGCCGGCACAGGCCTTGCGGTGATCGTTGTCCTGTTCTGGTCGGTGTTCGTCGCGCGGTTTGTACTGCACGGACCAGTAACCCCGGAACGCCTCGCGTGGTCGGTTGCGGGCGAGACGGGATCGGCAGCGTGGGTGCTTGATACCGAGCCGCACTGCGAACGGGCCGCCGACCGTCGCCGCTGGCGCTGCACCGTGATGGATTCGGGCGGCAGCGGCGGTGTGGACTACGCGATCACGATGCGCGGTGAGTCGTCGTGTTGGCGGGGCCGTCTGGTGAGCGAGACCGGCGAAGTCATGCCGGAGCGCGCCGACGGCTGTCTGTCGCTGCTGTCGTTGATCGCGCTGCGCTGATGGTGAGCCGACGTCTCAGCCGGCCGCGAGTCTCGCCTCGAGCGCGGCGCGCGCTGCGGGCCACTCGGGCGCGGTGATGCTGAAGATGACGGAGTCGCGGACGTAGCCGTCGGGCAGGACCATATGCGCGCGCAGGATGCCTTCCTGAGTGGCGCCGAGGCGGGCGATGGCGGCGCGGGACCTCACGTTGCGCACGTCGGTGAGCAGCTCGACGCGGTTCATGCCCCAGGTGCCAAAGGCGTGGTCGAGCATCAGGAGCTTGGCCTCGGTGTTGACGTGGCTGCGCTGGAACGTGCCCGAGAGGAAGGTGAAGCCGATCTCCACGCGGCGGTTCGGTCCGTCGAACATGCGGAAGCGCGTGCTGCCCGCGATGCGTCCCGACGCCAGGTCGACCGTCGCGAACGCCAGCTCGCGGCCGTCACCGAGTGCGCGGTCGGCGTCGAAGAAGAAGCCGCCGAGTGCGTCGGGGTGGGGGACGACCGTCTCCATGATGGTCCAGAGCTCGCCGTCGCGGATGGCCTCGTCCAGGCCGCGGCGGTGGCGCAGCTCGTCGAGCGGCTGCAGCTCGACGCGGTGGCCGGGGAGCTTAAGCGCCTCGACCTGCGGCACGATCGAGTCGGGCTGGGCGCGGGGACTTGACACGGCCGCACGCACGCTAGCGACCTGGGGTGGTTTACCCGGCGCTAGGACGGGTAAACCCCCCCAGGTCGGGCCGCGGGCGCCAAGTGGGGTAGATGACCCGGCTCTGCGACGGGTAATCCACCCAAGGTTGCTCGGCGCGCGCTGGCGCGGCGTCGTCGCCGCCGCCGCCGGCGCCGTCGTCGTCATCGCCCGCCGCCTCCAACTCCGTCTCCACCGCCCACCGCCCGTACCGGCTCAGCGTCCACGCGGTGATCGCGCGCACGAGCGGGGCCTCGTCCCGCAG
>JAEZDB010000509.1 GCA_023429855.1 Actinomycetes bacterium | reverse complement strand
GATGAGGACTTCGGCGACGGCGCGGTAGAGCTCCGGCGGGATCTCGGCCTCGACGGGCAGGCGCGCGAGGGCCTCGGCGAGCGGGCCGTCGGTCGTGACGGGCACGCCGGCTTCACGGGCGCGGTCGGCAATGCGGTCGGCGGTTGCGCCGGAGCCGGCGGCGACGACGGTCGGCGCCATGCCGCCGCCGTACTTGAGCGCCGCTGCGCGCTTGATCTTGGGGCGCTCCGCCTCAGACACGCACGTTCACCGCGTCCTCGGTCCGGCCGGCCGTCTGCAGCGACACGGGCACCTGCGCGGCGACGAGCAGCGCCTCGCGCAGCTTCGCCGACGACGAGCGCACGAGCGAGAGCGGTTCGCCTGCGGGCGCGAGCACGGTTGCTTCGAGGCGCTCGGCGTCGAGCCGGAGCACGACGTCGACGCGGCCCAGCTCGGGCGAGTCGTAGCGCACGACCATCGCACCGGTGCGCGCACGCTCGGCGCGGCTTGCGCCCGGGTCGCTGCTGCCGCCGTCGGGATCGGCCCACACACGCGCGCTGGCGCCCGTGGGCATCGGGACCGTCACGACGGGGCTCTGCGCGCCTGGCGTTTGCTGCGGCTGCTGCAGCTCGCGCGGCCCGGCGACGGGCTGGTCGGCGGCGTCGGTGGCGGTGCGCACGACCTGCAGGACGAGCTTGTCGACCGACGACTCCGTCACCTGCAACCGCAGCGCCTGGCCGACCGGAACGTCGGCCGGAAGCGTCGCCGGAATGCGGATCCCCGCGACCATCAGCATGCGCTCGCCCGTCGGCGTCACCGTGACGCGACCGCCGAGGGTCTCCCCGACCTGCAGCTGCTGCGGCAGCTGGCCGGGGGTCTGTGCACTGACCTGCCGCATCAGGTCGCGCAGCAGCGTCGCCTGGATCGCAGGAAGACTCATGCCCCGGTTATCGGCACCTGCACCCCGCGACTGGATATGAGGCCAACTGGCTGGTCCAGTCCTCAAGTGGGTGGCGCGTGCGGCCGATCCTAGGCGGGATGGAACGCGGACTCTCAATCGCAGCGTCGGGCATGGTCGCCGAAATGGCCCGCCAGGACCAGATCTCCAACGACCTCGCCAACGCGGTCACCCCGGGCTACAAGTCCGACCGCGTGTCGGTGCAGTCCTTCGGCGATCTGCTCGTGACCGACCTGGGCTCCGGCAAGGTCGCCGGCTCGGTCGTCGCCGGTGCACGCGTCCAGGAGCAGGTCACCGATCTGCGCCCCAACATCTTGAAGCCCTCGGACGAGCCGCTCGACATGGCGATCTCCGGCGAGGGCTACTTCGCGATCCAGACCGACCAGGGCCCGCGCTACACCCGCAACGGCCAGTTCCAGGCCAACGCCCAGGGCCAGCTCGTCGACGCGATGGGCAACAACGTCTTGAACCAGGCCGGCCAGCCGGTCCGCGTCGGCGCCAATGGCACGGTCCAGGCGACCGACGTCGGCATCTTCGCCATCCCCAACGCCCGCAAGGGCGGAGACAACTACTTCACCGGCGCCGCGACCGGCAGAGGCGAAGGCCAAGTCAAGACTGGCCAGCTCGAAATGTCGCGCACCGACGCTGCCCGCACCGTCGTCCAGATGATGGCGTCGCTGCGCGCGATCGAGGCAGGCCAGAAGGTCCTCACCACGATCGACGAGTCCCTTGGCAAAGCCAACCAAGTCGGAAATCTCCGTTAGGCAAACCCCCGACGTCGCCCCGAAGGCGACACCCGACGTGGACGGTTGATCGACCACGGCGGCACAACTTCAAGAAACTGGTCAGCGGAGCCGACCTTTTCACTGAACTCGAAGACTTAGCCGGACCGCTACGCGGAGGCTGGGCTTCTCCACAGGAGAACCATGCTCGAAGGAATGTATTCAGCTGCGGCTGGGATGTACGCGCAGCAAGCGCGCCTCGACTCGTTGTCGAACGACATCGCCAACGTGAACACCGCTGGCTACAAGCCCGTGCGCCAAGGCTTCCGCGACCTGCTCTACGACGTGCAGGCCGGCCACGCGATCGACGACCAGGTGCAGCTCGGCACCGGCGCCGAGATCACCGACCTCGGCCGCGTCACGCGGCAGGGCGCCTTCCAGTCGACGGGCAACAACCTCGACATCGCCATGAGCGGTCCCGGCTACTTCCAGGTCCGCCAGGCCGACGGCACCAACGTGCTGACCCGCGCCGGCAGCCTGCAGGTCGACGCGCAGGGCCGCCTCTCCACCATCACCGGCGAGCTGCTCGAGCCTGCGGTGACGCTGCCGGCCAACGCCGACGTGAGCAAGCTTTCGATCAACCCGCGCGGCCTCGTGGCTTACGACGGCAAGGAGGTCGGCCAGCTGCGCCTCGTCACCGTGCCCGCACCAAGCGAGCTGCGCCCCGCCGGCGAGAACACCTTCGAAGTCACGCCCGAGTCGGGCCCGGCCGTCGCCGCCGGCAACACCACCACCGTGCAGCAGGGCGTCCTGGAGATGTCGGCCGTCGACCTCGGCGAGACGATGACCGCGATGATCGAGACGCAGCGCGCCTACGAGCTGGCGTCCAAGGCCATCACCACGCAGGACAAGATCGCTGAGATCGCCCTCGGAGTGAAGCGGTAATGACGACCGTCGGCACCAGCTCGCTGCCTGTCGACCAGGCGCTGCTTCCGGCGAGCGTCCGGAACGGCTCGGACGAGCGCAAGCAGCAGTACCAAGCCGCGCTCGCGTTCGAGCGCGTCCTCGTCGGCCAGCTCACCGATCAGCTGATGAAGCCCACGCCCGGCACCGACGGCGAAGACGCCCCGGCCGCGGTGAAGCTGATGAAGGAGAGCCTGCCCAGCACGCTCGCCGACTCGCTGATGGCCGCCGGCGGCCTCGGCCTCGCGCAGCAGTTCGACGCCGCGTGGCACCCGGACGCGCAAAAGAAGACCAGCCTCTCCGACACCGCGCCGAAGGCGACCGGCGTGACCGTCGGCCCTGAAGGCGGCGCGACCGCATGACCCTCCCGGCCCTCAGCCAGCACCAGACCGGCCCGCTCGGCATGGCGCTGCTCACCCACCTAGATGACCAGCTCCGCTCCGCCGACCGCATGCTCGACCTCGTCCTGCGCCAGGCGCGGGCGGTCCGCACGCGCGAGGTCGAGACGGTGCTCGCGCTCGTGGGCCAGATCCAGGCCGAGACCGAGGCGCGCGGCCGCCTCGAGGCCGACCGCACCGCGCTGCTCACCAAGGCCGGCCAGGCCCTGGGCGTGCACGGCAGCGCGATCACCATCGACGCCTTCTGCTCCCTGCTCGACCCGGCGACGGCGTTCGAGGCCAAGGAGCGCAGCGACCGCCTGCGCGGCGTGCTGCGCGAGGTCCGCGACGAGCACCTCGTCGTGCGCGCCCTCATGCGCCAGGAGCTGGCGTTCGTCGACCACCTCGTGCGACTCATGGGCGCCGGCGACGACTCCCGCAACGGCACCTACGCCCCGCCCCAGGGCGCCCGGGGCAACGTCGCCCCGGGTCCCGCGCAAACCCACAGCCTCCTGAACGTGCAGGCGTAGGGCATGGCGCAGATCTCAAGCTTCGGCGGTCTCCAGACCTCACTGCGCGGCCTCCTCGCGCACCAGCGCATGCTGGACGTCGCGTCGCACAACATCGGCAACGCCGACACCGTCGGCTACACCCGCCAGACCACCGTCGCCTCGGCCGCCGCCGGCATCGCCGTCAACGGCGCCACCAACGGCGGCGTCAACTGGCTCGGGCAAGGCGTCGACGTCACGGCGTTCAACCGCATGCGCGACGAGTACCTCGACATCTCGGCCCGCACCCAGAACATGCTGCTCGGCGAGCGCGGCGCGCTCGCCGAAGGCCTCTCCCGCGCCGACGCCGCCTTCTCTGAGCCGTCGGACCAGGGTCTCAACGCCCTGATGGACAAGATGTGGACGAGCTTCCAGAAGCTCTCGACCAACCCGTCCGACAGCGGCGTCCGCGCCCAGGTGGTCGCCGACGCGAAGAACCTGACGGACGCGATGAAGGAGATCGATTCGCGCCTGGCGCAGATCGGCGCCGACGCCGCCACCCAGTACGCGCAGCTCACCTCGGCGCCTGGCAACAAGGTCGGTGCCTACGCCGACGAGCTCAGCAAGCTCAACGACGCCATCGGCGAAGCGGTCGCCGCCGGCCAGCAGCCCAACGACATGCTGGACCGCCGCGACCTGATCCTCGACGAGCTCGCGCAGCTCGGCCAGGTGTCGGTCTCCAACCAGGGCAACGGCCGCATCAGCGTCTCCTTCGGCGACGCCTCCAGCCCCCTCGTCGACGGCTCGGGCCAGCCCTCCGTCGCCACGTGGCCGCAGGCGCTCGTGAACCCGGGCGGTCAGCTTGGCGGCCTCATCAAGGTGCAGACGGCGATCAGCGACTACCGCGCACAGCTCGACAACGTCGCCAGCAGCCTCGCGAGCTCCGTCAACGCGGTGCACGGCGCACCGCCCTTCTTCACCGGCGCGACCGCCGGCACGCTGGCCGTCAACGTCACCGCCGCCACGCTCGTCGCCGGCACCGGCACCGGCGCCGCCTCCAACGACGTGGCGCTCGCCCTTAGCCAGCTGCGCGGCGGCACCTCCGACCGCGCCTACCAGGACCTCGTCCGCCAGACCGGCTCCGACGCGCAGAACGCGGCGACGATGCGCGACCTCTCCGTCTCCCTCGTCAACGACGTCGAGTCGCGCCGCCAGTCGGTGTCGGGCGTGTCGCTCGATGAGGAGATGACCGACCTGATCCGCTTCCAGCGCGGCTACCAGGCCAGCTCGCGTGCGATGTCGACGATGGACGAGATGCTCGACGTGCTGATCAACCGCACCGGGAGGGTCGGGCTGTGAGCATCCCGGGCCGCATCACCCACAACATGATGAGTCAGCACCTGCTGACCGACATCCGCCGCTCCAACCACGAGATCGCGCGCTCGTCGAACGAGATCACCTCCGGCAAGCGCATCACCACCGCCTCCGACGACCCGACCGGCGCCCACCGCGCGCTGCGCCTGCGTGCCGAGCTCGCCGAGAACGAGGCCAACAAGGCCGGCGTCGACGCGACCATCGGCTGGACCACGACGAGCGACGCCGCGCTCGCGTCGGTCAACGACATCATCCTCCGCACCCGCGAGCTCGTCATCCAGGGCGCCAACGACACCCTGCAGCCGGCCGACCGCCAGCTGATCGCCAAGGAGCTCGGCCAGCTGCTCGAGCAGGTCAAGTCGAACGCCAACGCCAAGTTCGGCGACGACTACGTGTTCGGCGGCCAGGATTCCGGCAACGCGCCCTACACCGCTGGCGCCGTCGACACCTACGGCGGAGACGCCGGCGCCGTCGTCCGCAGCATCGGCCCGGGACAAACCTTGCAGGTCAACGTGAGCGGGGGCGCGATCTTCGGAGGGACCCCGGGCGACGGCAAGTTGCTCGACACCATGCGCACGGCAATCGCCAACCTCAACGGCTCGACTCCGGCCGACCTCGCCAGCCTCCGCGGAGGAGTGCTGCAGGGCCTGACGGCCAACCTCGACACGGTCCTCTCGGCCCGGTCGACCATCGGCGCCGCTCAAAATCGCGCGCAACTGGCCGATTCACGGCTTGCCGACGTGAAGTTGGCCGTCACGTCGCAGCTCGTCGCCGTCGAAGACGTCGACCTGCCCGAGGCCATCACCCGACTCTCTTCGCAGCAATCCGCGTACCAAGCAGCTCTCAGCGCTGGCGCCAACGTCATTCAACCGTCTCTCATGGACTTCCTCCGCTAGGGGAAAGGGAAGCTCTCCGATGCCCATCACACTCAACAGCGCGCGGTTTGGAACCGTCGAGATCGCCGACGACGGCGTGATCGAGTTCCCGCACGGCCTCATCGGCATCGACAGCCACCGCTACGCGCTGCTCGCCCAGGGCGAGGGCAGCGCCTTCGTCTGGCTGCACTCGCTCGACGACCCGACGTTCGCGCTGCCGGTGATGAGCCCGTGGCCGGTGTTCGTCGACTACGCCGTCGAGATCAGCGACGGCGAAGCCGAGCGCATCGGCATCACCAGCGACGACGAGACCGCCGTCTACGTGACCGTCCGCGCCAGCGAGGACCCGGCCGACTGCTCGGTCAACCTGCGCGCCCCCATCTTGATCGCCGGCGGCCGCGGCTTCCAGGTCATCAACGAGGCATCGGCTGCGCCCGTCCGCGCACCGCTGTTCCCGCCCTCCGATCCAGCTGCCTCCGCCGGGACCTCCTCGGCCTCGGCCAGCGCCGCCTGACCGCGCGCTCGCGCGTCCAGGGAGGAAGCATGCTCAATATCACCCGCAAGATCGGCGAGAAGATCATCATCGGCGAGGACGTCGTCCTCGAGGTGATGGAGGTCTCCGGCTCCAGCGTCCGCATCGGGATCCGGGCTCCGCGCTCGGTCCCGGTCTACCGCGAGGAGATCTGGGAGGCCGTCCGCGCCGAGAACGCCGCAGCCGCGCAGTCGGCGCCGACGAAGCTCCCAGAGCCGCCGAAGCCCGCCAATGCGTCCACTGACGGCACCAGTCCTCGTCCATCTGTCCGCACTGGTGTGCGAACTGTGCCAGAGCAGCCGAAGACAGGTGCGAGGACCACTGTCCGCGCGCCAGAGGCGTCGTAGACCAGATCTTCAACCTTTGAATGCAGCTGCCGAAGACCTAGGTCAAGCGGCTGGTCCATTCAGCCAAACCGAAACCACGCAACCTCTACCTCGATCAGGACGAACCAAGGACGGATATGTCCCTCAGGATTCAACACAATGTGGAAGCGCTCATGGCGCACCGCAATCTCTCCACTACGGCAGACCAAGCCTCGAAGTCGATGCAGCGGCTCTCGTCGGGCTACCGGGTCAACAGCTCAGCCGACGACGCCGCAGGCCTTTCGATCTCGGAGCGCATGCGCGGTCAGATCCGCGGCCTCGCCCAAGCTCGACTCAACGCCGCCGACGGCATTTCCATGATGCAGACCGCTGAGGCTTCTCTCGGCGAAGTGCACTCGATGCTGCAGCGCTCTCGCGAGCTCGCCGTGCAGTTCAAGAATGGATCGCTCAGCACTACGGACCGGACCGCAATTCAGTCGGAGGTCAACCAGCTGGCATCGGAGATCGAGCGGATTGGCTCGCAGACCGCCTTCAACGGCACGAAGGTGCTGAACGCCGCGGGTACCGTGACGTTCCAGATCGGCGCCAACGACGGCGAAGTCGTCACCGCCCCGACGATTAGCCTCGGCTCCGCCATCGGCGCGGCCTGGTACTCGCTCGGCGCGGCCACCGACCTGTCGGAGATCGACGCGGCCATCAACGCCGTCTCGGATCAGCGTGCGGTCTTCGGTGCGGTGCAGAACCGCATGGAGTACACCGTCAACGCGATCTCGACGTACCACGAGAACCTCGTGGCCGCTGAGTCCCGCATCCGCGACGTCGACATGGCTCAGGAGCTGGTCAACAAGACGAAGCTCGACATTCTCCAGCAGTCGGGCACCGCGATGCTCGCGCAGGCGAACCAGAGCAACCAGGGCGTCCTGCAGCTGCTGCAGGGCTAGTCGCTTTCCCTGCCGGACTCTCGCTTGCATCTCCCGTCCGTGCGCAACCGGCCCGGCCTAGAGGCCTAAACCAGTCGCGCACGAACGAGATCTGCGGCGCGATAGCCGCGTCAGGAAAAGCGACCAAGATTTCGAAGACCTCGCCGGCAGGCGGGGTCTTCGTCGTTTCAGACGCGCGCAGCGAGGAGCTCGGCCGCGGCGCTGGCCGGGTCGAGCGTGCGGCCGGCGACCTGGTCGAGTAGCGCGCCGAGGGCCGGGTCGGCCTCGAGGGAGCGCTCGAGCTCGGCGCGCAGGCGCAGCGTGGCGATCGCGAGGACCTCCTTGCGCAGGTTCGCCAGGCGGCGTGCCTCGAGCTGGCCGGAATCGGCGAGGTGCTTGCCGTGGGCGTCGAGCTGCGCGACGAGCTCGGGGATGCCGGTACCGTCGACGGCCATCGTCGGGATCACGGGCGGCTGCCAGTCGAGGTCGCGGCCGTGACCGAGGGCGAGGACCGACTTCACCTCGCGGATCATCGTCTGCGCCATCGGGTGGTCGGCCTTGTTGACGACGATGATGTCGGGGATCTCCATCACGCCCGCCTTGAGCGCCTGGATCGAGTCGCCGGAGCCGGGGATGAGCACGAGGACGATCGTGTCGGCGTGGTTGATGATGTCGACCTCGGCCTGCCCCACGCCGACCGTCTCGATCAACACGTGGTCGCGGCCGGCGGCATCCATCAGCAGGGCCGCCTGGAGCGCGGCTTCAGAGAGACCGCCAAGGGCGCCGCGGTTGGCCATCGAGCGGATGAAGACGCCCGGGTCGAGGAAGTGGTCGGTAAGGCGGATGCGGTCGCCGAGGAGGGCACCTTGGGTAAAGGGCGAGCTGGGGTCGACGGAGAGCACGCCGACGGTGTCGTCCTGCGCGCGCCAATGGGTGGCGAGGGCGCCGACGAGCGTCGACTTGCCGGCGCCGGGCGGCCCGGTGATCCCGAGCAGCTGCGCCTTGCCGGTGGCCGGGTAGACCTCGCGCACGAGCTCCCAGCCGGCCGGGTCGTTGCGCTCCACGAGCGAGATCGCGCGGGCGAGGGCGCGGCGGTCACCGTCGAGCAGGCGCTGGGCGAGAGGCTGGTCCGACGGCATCGCTCCATGATCGCAAAGCGAGCGCTGCTGGCGGCTCCTGACTCGCGCCCCGGTCGGCGCGCCACACCGGCCCTATGGGACGATTGCCGCGTGACCGTCCGCGAGGAACAACCGCAGACCGACGCGCCGATGGACTGGCCGCGCCTCGCCCCTCCCCCGCTCCACGGCGGCGTGGTCACGTTCGTGCGGTTCGCGGCGAAGAACCACCTGATCAAGCCGAACTACATCGCGGCGATGCTGCGGTACTTCAAGTGGCGGGTGGTGCTCGGCAAGCGCCTGCAGACCGACGGGCCGTGCTTCATCGGCAAGCGGGTCAAGTTCGAGGTGACGAAGGGCGCGACGGTAACGCTCGGCCGGTGGTCGTGGGTCGGCGACGACTCCAAGCTGCGCGTCCACGCGGGCCGCCTGGAGATCGGCGCGAAGACGGTCGTCGGCCAGGAGTGCACGTTCTCGACCTACGAGTCGATCAGCCTCGGCCGCGAGTGCATCGTCGCCGACCGGTCGATGTTCATCGACTTCGACCACGCGGTGATGATGATCGAGACGCCGATCCGCCAGCAGGGCCTGTACTCCAGGCCGGTG
Organism: Actinomycetes bacterium; assembly: GCA_023429855.1. GTDB lineage: Bacteria > Actinomycetota > Thermoleophilia > Solirubrobacterales > Solirubrobacteraceae > JAGIBJ01. The sequence continues at coordinate 1,693 of JAEZDB010000509.1, read as the reverse complement.
CGCGTGGGTCACAACGTCTGGGTCGGCTACGGCGCCTGCTTCCTGCGGGGGACGACGACCGGCGACAACGCGATCGTCGGCACCTACGCCGTGGTCACCAAGGACCTGCCCGACAACGCGGTTGCCGTCGGTGCGCCGGCGCGGGTCATCCGCCTGCGGGACGCGCCGCAGCGGATGCACTGGGTCGACTTACGGCGCCGTCAGTCTTGGGCGTCGGCGTCGCGGCGTTTGATGAGCAGCCACTGGGGCCGTGCGCCGTCGCGCCGGGTGCGCTGCAGCGCGAAGCCGCCGCGGAGCGTCTGGCCGTGGAGCACGAAGACGGCGTGGCCGCGGTCGATGGCCTCGGGCCAGGCGACGCGCCCGCCCTGCTCGTAGGTGCCTTCGTCCCAGATCGTGACGCCGATGCCGGCCTCGTGGGCGTCGTCGGCGGCGAGCTCGAACGCCATGCGCTTGTCGGCGGGCTTGAGCGAGGGCTCTTTCGGGACGCGCCACCAGCGCATGACCCCGTCGACCTGGAGACCCAGGGTGTAGGAGAGGCGGTCGCCGACGATCTGCTCCACGACGAACCGCCCGGCGGGGACGCCGCGGATCGCGAACTGCTCGTGGCCTTCGACTTTGGCGGCGACGAGGTCGACGTCAGCGACCTCCGAACCAGCGGGGCCTGCCCCGAGGAACGTGACGAGCATCTCCAGCGACTGCGGGTGCCCTTCGGCGTGGACGAGCACGGTGCCGTCGTCTTGGTTGCGCACCCACCCGAACACCTTTGCCGCGCGGGCTGCCTCGACGGTTGCCGCGCGGAATCCGACGCCTTGGACGCGGCCCTTGACCGTCGCCCGAAACGCTTCGTGCCCCTCAGCCATGCGAGAAGACTACGAAACCCGGACGCAGACGAAGTGGGCGGGCTCTGAGGCGGCTATCGCGCAGCAGATTTCGTTCGGGCGCGACTGGTTTAGGGCGCCAGCCCGGGCCAGTTGCGCCCGGACGGACCGGCCCGCCGCAGGCGTATCTCACTGCTACCGGGCGCCTGAGAACCTGTCGGCGCGCCCCCGCAAGTGAGAGCCCCTCAGAGCCCGCACACGGGCCACGGAGCCGTACCCCGTTGCCGCAGCAGGATCGCGGCGCGCTGGTCCTGCTCTTCTTCGGTGGCGGCGGCGGGGTCGCCGGTGCCGCCGACGGTCTTCCAGGTCGCGCGGTCGAACTGGTACTTGCCGCGGTAGAGGCCGTTGGCGGAGACGATCTCGGGGTCGCCCTTGGATTCGCACTGGGCGATCTTGTCGAGGATCTCGCGCTCTTGGGGCGTGATCGGGGCGACGTTGGGCGGAAGCACGAAGGCCGGCTGGACGGGGTCGGTGGTGGACGCGCCGCCGCCGGTGGCGACGTCGACATCGGCGTCGGCAACGCCGATGCCCCCGGTTTCGAGGAGCGCGAAGGCGTCCTTGATCTGCAGGTAGGTGGCGAGGTCGACAATGCCGCTGGTCGCGATGCCGCGGTACTTCTGGAAGCGCTTAACGACTTTGCGGGTGGCGGTGTCGTGGGTGCCGGTTGCGCTGAGCCGGAGGAGGGCCTGCGCACGCTTGAGCTGCGACTTGGAGACCGACCTCGGCCGGACGGTGGGGGCCCCGTCGGATGCGGCGCCCTTGGCCTTCTTCTTCGAGGTGGTCGAAGCGCTGACGGAGACGCCGCCGCCTGAGGC
>JAEZDB010000348.1 GCA_023429855.1 Actinomycetes bacterium | reverse complement strand
GGCCGCCCCCCGGCCCCCCCCCCCCGCCAGCAGAGAGAGGATCAGCCGCCGGCCTGGGTGAGGGCGCTCGCGCGGTTGTTGAGCTCGGCCGAGCACTCGCGCAGGCCGTTGGAGACCGCGACGAAGGTGGCCTTGAACTCACCGTTCCACTGGTCGCGGAAGCGCTGGGCGGCACCGCCCTCCCAGTCGGTGCTGGCGAGCTGCGCGGTCACGCGCGAGACCAGGCTGTCGAGTTCAGCGGCTTCGCTGTTGAACTTCGTGCCCATCGTCTGCATCTGCTCGATGGTGCCGCCAATACGACCTGACATGTTTTACCTCGTGGTTCGGGAAGTGGGAAGCGCCCAGACCCTACCCGTCTCTCACCGTCTATGACAACCGCCACCTGCGGCACGTTCCCGAAAAGCTCCCGTCAGCAATCAGATTCCGGGCAAACGACGCCCCCGTGGCTCCGAGTGGGCCCGGGCTGCGGCAAGATGACAAGACTTCGTGACCTTTCCAGACGCCATCCGTCTCGCCCCGGGCGACCGCATCGATGACTTCGAGATCATCGAGGTGCTGGCCGAGGGTGGTACCTCGACCACCTTCCGCGCTGCCTCCACCACTCTGCAACGGGAGGTGGTGCTCAAGTACTTCCGGCCAGCGTCCTTTACCGAGGAGTCCGCCTCGGTCGAGGCCGCACGTCGCGATGCGTCGGCGGTCGCTCGGCTTGAGCATCCTGGGATCGCGGCGGTGTACGCGGCGGGGCAGCATGCCGGCGGCCTCTACGTGGCGTCGGCGCTTCCCAGCGGCGACACGCTCGCTGACCGTGGCACGGCCGGCGTCATCACGCCAGACGAGGCGGCTCGCTCGGTCTCAGAGCTGGCCGACGCGCTCGCCCACGCGCACCGCGCTGGCGTGCTGCACCGCGACCTGCGCCCGGAGTGCGTGTCGGTTTCGCGGTGGGGCAACGCGATGCTGCGCGACTTCGGCGTCACCCGCACCAGCGGCCGCACGGGGCTGATGACCCGCGCGGAGGTGCTCGGCTCGCTGCGCTACACCGCGCCTGAGATCATCCTCGGACGCCCCGCGACACCAGCCTCCGACGTGTATGCGCTCGCGTCGGTCGCGGTGTGGGCGCTGACGGGCGCCCCGCCCTACCACGACCGCCCGGCAAGCGAGTACGTGATGTTCAAGACGTCGGCGCAGCCGCCCACGCTCGCCGACGCCACCGGCCAGCCCATCGCCGGGCTGAGCGCGGTGGTCGCTCGCGGCATGGCGCTCGACCCGGCCGAGCGGCCAACGCCCGCTGCGTTCGCTGCGGCGCTCGCGGCTGAGGTCGCGGCCCTGCCAGCTTCGGTGCGCGCACAAGGCGTCCCGTTCATCGCGCTCGAGGACGGCGCAAGCCCCGCGCCAGCAGCGTCCGACGCCGTGCCGAGCTCGGCAGGTCAGGACCGTACCCGGGTCGAGCACCGGCGGCCCCTCCCGGCCCCTGAGGTGGTCGAGCAGACCCCGGTTTCGTGGACGACCTACGCGGCGTGCGTCACCGTTGCCCTGATTGTCGGTCTTGCTGCGATCGGCATCGGCCGGGTCACGGCGCCGAAGCCGCAGGCGGCCGTCCGCGTCGGACCGTTCGCGGTGAACCCACCAGACGGCTGGAGCGTCGTGTCGCGCGGCGACCGCCTCGAACTGCAGCGGCTCGGCGGTGGTTCGGCGGTGCTGGCCGTGGCGAGCGGCCGGTTGCCCGGCGACCCGGTACCGGCCGCCGAGCTGGGTGGTGGTTCGCCTGCGCCCAAGCCGCAGGCCGCGTCGAGCGCGCAGGTGCCGCTCGTCGTCTACCGCACCGGCGACGCGCTGGCGATCGCCCGCCCGACGACCGCCGGGGCATTGTGGGCGAGCTGCCGAGGCATCAGCGACGCAGCCTGCACGGGTCTCGTCGCGAACGCACGCACGCGTGGCAAGCCGGTCCCCGCCACGCCCGACCAGGGTGTCGCGAGCGCCTTGCGCGAGACCCTGGCCACGGTGCAGCAGGAGACGGGTGTGGCCCTCAGCGAGATGGAGGGCGACCGCAAGCAGCGCGCGGCGGCCGCTGAGCGGTTGTCGACGTCGCTGCGCGAGTCCGCGGGCGCGCTGAAGGTCGACGGGGCCGACCCCGGCACGGCGGCGGCGCTCGAGCCGGTCCAGCGGGCGCTGGCGAAGCAGGCTGCGGCGCTCGACGACTTCGGTGACGCCCTCGACCGCAAGTCCGAAGCTGCCGAGAACGCCGCACGCCGGGCGGGACTGGCGACGCAGGCGCAGTTGAAGGCGGCGCTCGCCAAGTTCGCGCGAGCCGGCTACCCGGTGGAGGGCTGAGCTGGTGGACGACCCGCAACGCACTGGATACCGTGCTGGGGTGCGACGTTTCGCCCTTCCACGCAGGCTGCTGTTTGCCACGGCGACGGTCGCGGTAGCGCTCGGGGCAGCTGGGTTCGTCCTGGGGCGTTCGCTGGGCACCGAACGCACCCCAGCCACGGCGCCGCTCACGACGACGCCGGCGTCGACTGCCGCCGAGGACCCGATCGTGATTCCCGAGCCGCTCGACATTCCTGATGCCTGAAGCTGCCCAAACCGCAGGCGATCCCGAGGCGATGCGCGCCCTGGCGCGCGAGCTGAGCGGCCGCGCCGAGCTGATCAGCGCCGCGCCCACGGGCGCCACCGCGCCGCTCGACCAAGCCACGTTCGAGGGCAACGCCGCCGCCCGCCTGCGTGGCGCAGTCGATGGCGCGCGTTCACAGGTGAGCGACGCGGCCAGCCGCCTGCGCGCCGTGGCCGCGCAGTTGCACGCCGACGCGTCGAAGGTCGAGCTGATGAACGCTGAGCTCAAGGCCGCCGCCGAGAAGGCCGCTGCCGCCGAAAAGGCCGCCGCCGCCCGCGCTGCGGCCAATACCGCCGACGGTTCGGCGCCCGCCGGAACCACCGCACCGGCG
>JAEZDB010000266.1 GCA_023429855.1 Actinomycetes bacterium | reverse complement strand
CGACAGGCCTGACCGGGATGCGCGAGCGGGCGATGCTCGTCGGCGGCACGGTCGAGATCCGGCCGGCCCCCGGAGGCGGCACCGAGGTGCGGGCACTGGTCCCGTTGGACGCCGAGGGCGAGGCCGGCGCCGGAGTCGCGCGCGAGGTGGAGGCGTGACGCCGCTCAAGACGCGCATCCTGCTTGCCGACGACCACGAGATCGTCCGCAGCGGGCTGCGCGCCGTGCTCGGAAGCGAACCGGATCTCGAGGTCGTGGCCGAGGCCAGCGACGGCCGCGAGGCGCTCGAGCTGGCGCTCCGAGAAGACGTCGACCTCGCGATCCTCGACGTCGCGATGCCCCAGCTCACCGGCCTGCAGGTAGCGGCCGAACTGAGCCGGCGCCGGCCCGAGCTGCGCGTGCTGATCCTGTCGATGCACGACTCCGAGCAGTACTTCTTCGAGGCGCTCAAGGCCGGGGCCTCCGGCTACGTCCTCAAGTCGGGCGCCGGCCGCGACCTCGTCGACGCCTGCCGCTCCGCGATGCGCGGCGAGCCGTTCCTCTACCCGGCCGCGATCACGGCGCTGATCCGCGACTTCCTCGACCGCGGCGCCCGCGGCGACGCGGTCCCCGACGACCCGCTCACGGCACGCGAGCAGCAGGTGGTAAAGCTGATCGCCGAGGGGCATACCAGCGAAGAGATCGCTGAGGCGCTCGTGATCTCGAAGAAGACCGTCGACCGCCATCGTGCGAACGTGCTCGAGAAGCTCGGCCTGCGTAACCGCGTCGACCTCACCCGCTATGCGATCCGCCGCGGGCTCGTCGAGCCGTAGCCTGCGTTAGCCCTTGGCTTTGGCGGCGGGCTGCTTCTTGGCTCCGCGCGCCTTGGCAAGCGACTCCTCGAGCGCCGCCATCAGGTCGGCTGGCGCCTTCTGCGGCGCCGGCTCGTCTTCGAGCTCGGGCAGGTCGACGGTGCCCTCCTTGCGCTTCTGCTCGATCAGCTTGAGGAGCCGCTCACGGTGGCGGTCTTCGTACTGCTCGGGGTCCCAGTCCTCGGTCATCTCCTCGATGAGGGCGACGGCGTCGTCGATCTCGCGCTTGCTCGGCTTGTGCTTGTCGGCGTCGGGGATGGCTCCGGTGTCGTGCGGGTCGCGCAGGTCCTCGGCGAACTTCATGGTCGTCAGGGAGAGCAAGCCGTCTTGCTCGCGCAGTGCGACGAGCTGCTCCTTGGCGCGCATGACGATCCGGCCGATGCCGACCTGGCCGGCGTCCTTGATCGTCTCCAGCAGCAGCGCGTAGGCGCGGGCGGCACCCTCGCCCTCCCCGGCAGGCAGGAGCCAATAGGGGTGGTCGAACATGATCGGGTCGATCTCGTCGAGCGGGACGAACTGCTCGATGTCGATCGTCTTCGTCTTGGCCGGTGCGGCGGCGTCGAGGTCCTTCTGGGTGAGCACGAGCATCGAGCCGTCCTCCAGCTCCCAGCCCTTGCCGATCTTGCTCCACGGCACCTCTTTGCCGTCCTCGGCCACGCGCTTCATCTCGATGCGCTCGGGCGTGCCGCCCTCTTCCTTCGGTCGGCGCACCTGGTGGAAGCGCACGTCGAGGTCGCGAGTCGCACCGACGACCTGCACGGGCACGTTGACGAGCCCGAAGCTCAGCGACCCGGTCCACATCGGCCGCGGCACGGCCTACTCCTTGTCCTTCGCGCCGGACTTGGCCTTCGCCTTCGACGTCGGCTTGGGTCCGACGGGCTTCTTCGTCGGCTTGCGCTTGGGCGAGGCGGAGCCCTTGCGCGGCGGGCGGTCGGCCTGGTCGACGGCCTCGAGGCTGGCCTGGAGGGCGGCCATGAGGTTGTCGTCGGTCGGCGCCTTCTCCTCGGCGGGCTTGATCTCCTCGCCAGCGGCTTTGGCCTTGATCAAGGCACGGACGGCCTCGCGGTAGGTGTCTTCGTACTGCTCGGGCTCCCAGTCGCCGGCGAGCATCTCGACGAGCTTGCCCGCCATCGCCACCTCCTTCTCACCGGGCTTCTTGGTGAGCTCGGGGAAGTCGAGGTCGTCGGGCGCGACGAGCTCGTCGGCGAAGCGCATCGTCTGCAGGCCGAGCGCGCCCTGGATCGGGCGCAGCGCGACGAGCTGCTCGCGCGAGCGCAGCACGAACCGGCCGATACCGACGCGGCCGCTCTTCTCCAGCGCAGCGAGCAGCACGTTGTAGGCGTGCTCGCCGCCCTTGTTCGCCCCCAGGTGGTAGGCCTTGTCGTAGAAGACCGGGTCGATGTCGTCGCCCTTCACGAAGGACTCGATCTCGATCACCTTGGGGCGCGAGCCGTCGGCCGCCGCGATCTCCTCCTTGGTGAGCAGGACCACGCCCTTGCCGGTGTCGTAGCCCTTGTCGAGCTCCTTGAACTCGACCTCTTCGCCGGACTCTGCGCCCAGGCGCTTGTGGGAGATCCGCGAGCCGTCGGACTCGCGCACCTCCTTGAAGGAGATGGTCTTGCTCTCGGTAGCCGAGAACAGCTTGATCGGGATCGCGACCGCGCCGAAGGTCAGCGTGCCGTTCCAGATCGACCGGGCCGCCATCAGCCGAGCACCGGAAGATCTTGTTGCCGCGTGAGCACCGGCTCGAACAGGTCGCCGTGCTCGTCGACGCGGGCCAGCACGTCGTCCTTGTCGAACCGCAGCGCGAGCGGGTCGCCGAGGTCTGCGCAGGCCTGCACCTCGTCCCACATGACGGGGGTCGACACCGTCGGCAGCTCGCGGGCGCGCAGCGAGTAGACGCCGACCGTCGTCTTGTGGCGGTCGTTCTGGCTCCAGTCGATGAGGACCTTGCCGTCGCGAAGGGTCTTCTTCTGCTGCGACACGACCAGCTCAGGATGGCGCTGCTCGAGCAGCGTTGCCACCGCCTGAGCGAACGGTTTGGTGTCGTCGTAGGTCACGTCCACGTTCATCGGAGCGTAGAGCTGCAGGCCTTTGCTGCCGGAAGTTTTCGCCCAGCATTCGACGTTCAGTTGACCCAGCAGCTCCCTGATCAGGATGGCAACGCGGCAGCACTCGACGACGGTCGCGGGTGGTCCGGGGTCGAGGTCGAACACGAGCGCCGTCGGCCGATCCAGGTTGGGCATCTGCGAGAGCGAGGGGTGCAGCTCGAGCGCGGCGAGGTTCGCGGTCCACAGCAGCGTGGCGGCGTCGGCGAGCTCGACGAAGTCGATCATCGCCTCCTGGCCGGCCGACATCCGGATCGTCTGGACCCAGTCCGGCCGGTGGCGGTTGGCGTGCTTCTCGAAGAACGACTTGCCTTCGACGCCATCGGGGAATCGGACGAGGGTGACGGGCCGGCCGACGAAGTGGGGGAGCAGCACGTGCGAGATCGCGGCGTAGTACCGGATCACCTCGCCCTTCGTGACGCCGGGACCGGGGTAGAGGACCTTGTCGAGGTTGGTGAGCTTGACGGTCTTGCCCTCGACGTCGATCGAGCCGCTGGTCACGGCGCGAGTCTCAGCGTCGACTTGAGGTTCAAGGTTGGTGGACACCGGATCGCCTGAATCCTCGGGCGATTCCGTCGGGAATCCCTGCTCTTCGCGCACCACGGACCGCGGGTCCTTATCGAACCGCAGGCCCTTGAACGTGGGGTGGCGCAGGCTCCCGTCGCGGCTCCACTCCATGAACTCGACCTCGCAGACGAGCTGCGGATCGAGCAGCCGCGTCTCCTTCGGCGGCTGCTTCTCGCCCGCAAAGGGCGTCTCGTCGACGTCGAGCCCCTGGGCTTCGTGGAGCACCTGTTTGAGCGTCTCCTCGGAGAAGCCGCTGCCGACGCCGCCCGCGTACCGCAGCTCGCCGCCTTCGTCGTACACCCCGACCTGCACCGCGCCGAAGCTCCCTGAGCGCCGCCCGCGTCCCGGCGTGATGCCGCCGATGACGACCTCCTGGCGGCGCGTGTTCTTGATCTTCCGCCAGCTCTGGGCACGGGCGCCGGGCTCGTAGACCGAGCCCAGCCGCTTGGCGATGATGCCCTCGAGCTCCTGCTCGGCGGTCGCAGCAAGCAGCTCGGTCCCAGCGCCGACGTGGAAGGCGGGCACGTCCCACCGTTCACCGCCGGCGAGGCCCAGCTCGTCGAGCCGTGCGCGGCGCTCCTCGTAGGGCCGGTCCATCAGCGAGTGTCCGTCGAGCCAGAGCAGGTCGAAGATCATCAGCGTCACCGGGTTCTCGCGGGCCAGGCGACCGATCGCGGTGCGACCGGTCTGGTGGATCCGGTGCTGCACGGCCGCAAAGCTCTGCTTGCCGGCGTCGTCGAACGCGACGATCTCGCCGTCGAGCACCGCCGAGTGCGAGCTGAGCGCCCGGTTCAGGTGGCCGAGCTCGGGGTAGCTGTGGGTGATCTCGGTACCGCGCCGCCCGAAGAGGTGCAGCCGTCCGGGCTCCGAGCGCACGAGCGCGCGAACGCCGTCCCACTTCACCTCGAAGGCCCACTCATCTTGCCGTGCTGGCAGCTCGCCGGGGGTGGCAAGCATCGGCGCGATCGAGTCCGGAATCGGCTCGGCGCCCCGGTCTTCGGCGGGGTCCATGCGGTGCAGCAGCCAGTCCTTGGCCTCCTTGCCGGCCTGGAACAGGACGTACTTGCCGCGGAGCCGTTCGCCATGGAACACGACGATGATCTCGTCCGTTCGCCACTTCTCCAGCTCAAACGTCCCGCGGTCCCAGATCGCGATCTTTCCGGCGCCGTAGTTGCCCTTCGGGATCGTGGCTTCAAAGTCGAGGTAGCTGAGCGGGTGGTCCTCGGTCTGCACCGCCTTGCGGTTCTGCTTCGGGTCCTGCGGGATGCCGTTCGGCACGGCCCAGCAGGCGAGGGCGCCCTCATGCTCGAGGCGCAGGTCCCAGTGCAGCCGCGTGGCGTGGTGCTCGTGGATCACGAACCGCGGCGCGCCCTCGGCCGCCTCCCCGGCCGCGTCTGGCTCGGGCGTCTCGCCGAAGCTGCGCTTGCGCCGGTACTCGTCGAGGCGGCCCTCCATGTGGCCAGCCTATTTGCGACGGCGTGCGCGACGGCCCATCCTCGGAAGGGGGACAACTCCCACGCGCTTGCCGATTTCGGCAGTACGCTGGCGGAAAATCGCCACCAGCAGGCGAAACAGCTCGCAGATGTCCCACGACGCTTCACCCGGCGCGCTCGACCCGACCGCCCTCTTCCGCCAAGTCTTCGAAATGCGGCTGGCGTTCCTCGCCGTCCTCGATGCGCGCGGCTTCGTGGTCGAGATCAACAAGGCGCCGCTCAAACTCGGCCTGCGCCGCGAGGAGTTCGTCGGCAAACACATCGGCGAGACCCCGTCGTTTGCCGGCGACCCCGACTGGGTCCGCACCTGGAACACGCGCCTGGCCGACGCGGTCGCGCTGCGCGATGCCGTGGTCTATGAAGACCTCTTCACCGGCCCGCAGGGCGAGACGCGCTCCGCCGACGCGGTCCTGACGCCGGTCTTCAAAGCCGGGCCCGAGGGCACCGAGATCGACTACTTCCTGCTTGAGGCCGAAGACACGACCGACCGGCTGCAGGTCGAGCTGGCGCTCCGCGCGAGCGAGCGGCGATTCCACGATCTGGCCGAGTCGCTGCCGGTGCTCTGCTGGAGCGCCGACGCCACCGGCGCCTGCGACTACTTCAACGAGCGCTGGCTCGACTACACGGGCGCCGCGCCTGGCGCGCACCACGGCTGGGCCTGGATCGAGGCCGTGCACCCCGACGACCGCCCCCGTCTCGGAGAGCTCCTCTCCGAAGCGCTGCGCGGTGCCGAGCCCTACACCACGGACTACCGCCTGCGCAGCCGCGACGGCGACTACCGCTGGTTCGAGGCGCGCGGTGTGCCCGTGCTCGGGCCGGAGGGCGAGGTGACGCGCTGGTACGGCACCTCGGCCGACGTGCACGACGAGCGTGAGCTGCGGCGCACGCTCGACGAGCGCGAGGGCCAGCTGACTGCGGCGCTCGAAGCCGGCCAGATGGCCCGCTTCTCGTACGACCTCGAACAGCGCACGTTCACGGCCGACGACTACCTGCGCGAGATCATCGAGCTCCCGCGGGAGATGGGGGCCGAGGCCGGCCTCGATGGCTTCCTGGCGTTCGTCCACCCCGACGACCGCGCGATGTGGCAGCGCACGATGATGCGCGCGTTCGACCCCGAGACGCCTGAATGGTCGCTCGAGTACCGCCTGCAGTCGGCCAGCGACCAGCCGACCTGGATCGGCGCCCGCGGCAAGGTCATCTTCAACGAGGCGGGCAAACCACGCAGCATCACGGGCGTGGTCTTCGCCCTCCCTGGGCGGCGTTCGACCGCAGGCGCGACCGAACGGGCCGCCGGAGTGCCCGACGGCCCGCCGGTCAGCCTGTCTTGGCCATCCCGGTTCGATCCACGCGACTGAGCGCAAGCCCCGAAGGGGTGCGCGCAGCGCGCCGGCATGCGTGCGGCGCGCTCACGCGGATCGGCTGACCCGACCCGGAGGGTCAGCCCTCTTCGGTGACCGGGAAGTCTTCGCCCTCGTCAGGATCGCCCGTGCCGTCGTCGGCGTCCTCGTCGTCCTCGACGATGGCGTCGTCCGCGCTGGCGATGAGCTCGGCGGAGCAGTTGTTGGATTCGTTCTTCTCGCGCAGGACGTTGTTGCCGTCAGCGCAGACGAGCAGGTAGACGTCGCCCTCGGGCAGGTCCTCGTCGGCGGGCACGTCGACTTCGGTCACGAGTTCAAAGACGCGGTTCTGACGGAGCTTGCGGACCTTCGTCTCGTCGAGGACGTCGTCGTCGCCGCTGAGCGTCTCGTCGCCGGAGATTGCCACGACGGCATCGGAGCGGCGGGCGGCGGTCGCCTTGCCGATGTTGGCCACGTCGGCGTAGATCTCGAGCGTCTCACCAGCGAACTCGACCTCGAGGTCGCGCACGGTGAGGTCGGCGGAGGCGGAGCGAGCGGTCTTGCTCTTCGACGCCGGGGCAGCCACGGCCGCCGGGGCGACGGCGGCCACGCCGGTGAGGGCGATGGCCACGAGCGCGCGGCGGAGCGGGAGGGAGTGCAGGTGGGGCATGAGGGTGGAGGGTCTTCTTCGGAGGGCGCCGTCCGTGGCATCCCTAACTGGACCAACCATCGGAACTGTTGCGTGGCAGCTGTATGGGACCTGGACCCCAGTCGACGGCAAAACCAGGCGGATTTGCGTATGAGCGGCGTTGACCGGTTCCGCTGCGACAAGCCGGTGTGTGGCGGGTTCAAGCGGTCCGGTCGGCCAGCCGATGGCCCTCTGCTCCCTTCGCTCCGCCGGTTCCGACGGCGCGTGTGCTGAGGTAACCCACGGTTCCCATGCCTTTCCGCACGATCATCCAGAGCGAAGTGCTCGACCCGAACGGCCGCGTGCGCCGCCCGGTGCGGGCGATCTCACCGAACCAGGGCGACCTGGAGCTGATGCGCCTCGTCGCGATCCTGCAGTACATCGTCGGGGGGACCACCCTGATCGTGGCGGCGCTGCTCCTGCCCGACAGCGACCACTCTGATCACCCGGCGTACTACCTGCTCGGGGGCGTGGCGATCCTGCTCGCCGCCGCGCGCTACTTCCAACGCGGAGCGATGACGCTCGCCCACGCGCGGGCGTCGAACTTCGCGGGCCTGGCCTACATCAGCGTGGTGGTCGCGGTGTCGGAGCCGGTGGGTGCGACACCCGCCTTCTACCTCTGGCCGATCCTCACGGCCGCCTACTTCCTGCGGCGCCGCGACCTCGCGATCGTGCTCGCGCTCTTCATGGCCTGGTGCGCCATCGCGCTGTGGGGCTTCCACGACGCCGGCGCCGCCGCCCAGGTCTATGGTCCGCTCGTCCTCGTGGTGGTGGTCGTCACGGCGCTCGTGCGCCTCATGCGAGAGTCGCTCGCCGCGCTCATCGGTGACCTCGAGCAGTCGGCTTCGACCGACGACCTGACCGGACTGGCGAACCGCGTCGCATTTGGGCGGCTTGCTGGACGGGATGTGGAGCGCGCACGGCGCGCAGGGTCGCCGCTCAGCGTTGCGATGATCGACCTCGACCACTTCAAAGCGATCAACGACCGCCTCGGGCACGCCGCCGGCGACGACGCACTGCGGCGCTTTGCCTCGCTGCTGCGGCTGGAGTGCCGGGCAGCCGACCTGCCTGCACGCTATGGCGGTGAGGAGTTCGTCGTGTCGCTTGGCGATACCGGCCTCGACGAAGCCGCGCAGTTCGCCGAGCGGCTGCGGGCCCGCGTCGAGCGGGAGACGGCGAACGACCAAGCGCCGGTCACGATCAGCGTCGGCGTTGCCGAACTGCGCCCGGGCCACGCGTCGCCCGACGACCTGATGCGCGCCGCCGACGTGGCGCTCTACGCGGCGAAGTCGGGCGGACGCAACCGCGTCGTGCGCTTTGACGGCGACGCCGAGCCGTCGGCGGAGCCCGGCGACTGACGCCGAGCCTTCGTCTGCGTCAGAGCGCGGGGACGTCGAGGCTCAGCTCGCGGCGCAGCGTCTCGGCGACCCACGGCTGGAGTCCTTCGGGGGCGACCAGCCCGAGCGGGGTGCCGTCGAGCTGCACTTCGAGGCAGACGCCGAGCGTCTGCGACGCGACGGCGGCGTGCTCGAGCAGCCGGATCACGCCAGGTCGGTCGGCGGCGGGCAGCGGATCGTCGAAGCGCAGGCCGATGCCGACGGTGCGGATCCCGTCGGTGTCGGCATCGAACACGCTGGGCGACGGACCGTCCCAGAGGTGCAGCTGCTTGGCCAAGCGGCCGGACTCCTCGATGGTCGCGGCGACCTCATCGGTCGCTTCGTCGATCACGTAGAGCACGAGGGTCCGTTGCAGAGGCACGCGCCGCATCGTGACACGGGGAGGCGGCTGGTGGAGCGGCGCGGGTGTGGCAAGTTAGGTGGGCATGACCCACGCCCTCCGCTCGGTCGCGACTCGCTGGACGATCTCGCTGCCGCTTCTCGCTCTGCTCGCCCTCGCACTGACCTGGGGCACGTACCCGGGGACTCCGGTGCTGGTGGTGGTGGGGTTCCTGCTGGCCGCTGCCGTGCTCGCGTCGGTGCATCACGCCGAGGTCGTGGCGCACCGCGTCGGCGAGCCGTTCGGGTCGCTCGTGCTCGCTGTCGCGGTGACCGTGATCGAGGTCGCGCTCATCGTGACGCTGATGGTCTCGGGCAAGCCCGAAGAGACGTCGACGCTGGCGCGCGACACGGTGTTCGCTGCCGTGATGATCACGCTCAACGGCATCGTCGGGTTGTCGCTCCTGCTCGCCGCCCTGAAGACGAGGATCGCCCGGTTCAACGCGGAGGGGACGGGCGCCGCGCTCACGACCGTCGCCACGCTCGCCACCCTGTCGCTCGTCCTGCCGACGTTCACGACGAGCATGCCGGGTCCGGAGTTCTCGCCGTCGCAGCTCGCGTTCGCCGCGGTCGCCTCGCTCGTGCTCTACGGCCTCTTCGTGTTCGTGCAGACGGTGCGCCACCGCGACTACTTCTTGCCGCGGACCGCGCCAGGCGCCGACCCCGACCCCGACGACCACGCCGACCCGCCGTCGGACCGCGCTGCGCTCGTGAGCCTCGGGATGCTCGTTATCGCGCTCGTCGCGGTGGTCGGCCTCGCGAAGATCGAGTCGCCGGCGATCGAAGACGGCGTCGACGCCGCCGGGCTGCCGCAGTCGGCGGTCGGTGTGATCATCGCGCTGCTCGTCCTGCTGCCCGAGACGCTCGCCGCGGCCAACAACGCCCGACGCGACCGCGTCCAGACCAGCCTCAACCTCGGCCTCGGGTCGGCGATGGCGAGCATCGGCCTCACGATCCCGGTGATCGCCGTCGCCTCGATCTGGCTCGACGGCCCGCTCGTGCTCGGCCTCGAAGCGACGCAGATGGTGCTGCTGCTGATCACCGTGATCGTCAGCGTGCTCACCGTCGTGCCGGGGCGCGCGACGCTGCAGCAGGCGGGTGTGCACCTCGTGCTGTTCTTCGCGTTCCTGTTCCTGGCAGCCAGCCCGTAGACGAGCGGCGGGTCGCGGACGAGCACGACGGCCCCGGTGCCCTGCGAGACTGCGCGCATGCGCGCCTTGCAGGTCTCCGCTCTCACCGGCCCAGACGGCGTCGCCGTCGCCGATGTACCCGAGCCGCCCGCGGAGGCGCCGGTCGTGATCGCCGCGACGGCCGCCGGACTCGCCTTCCCCGACCTGCTGCTCTCGCGCGGCGAATACCAGCTCAAGCTCGAGCCGCCGTTCACGCTCGGCGTCGAAGCGGCCGGCACGATCGTGCGGGCGCCCGAAGGCTCGGGGCTGGTCGCCGGCCAGCGCGTCGCCGCGTTCGGACTCGGCATGGCCGCCGAGCTGGTCGGCGCCGTGCCGGAGATGGTCCTGCCGCTGCCGGATTCGCTCGACGACCTGCAGGGCGCCGGGCTGATCATGAACTACCACACGGCCCACCTCGCGCTGGTCCGCCGCGGCGGCCTGCAGCCCGGCGACACCGTGCTGATCCACGGCGCCGCTGGCGGCGTCGGCACGGCGGCGATCCAGGTCGGAAGGGGCGTCGGCGCGCGCACGATCGCGGTCGTCTCCTCCGACGCCAAGGCGCAGGTGGCCCGCGACGCCGGCGCCGACGAGGTCATCCGCCCCGAGGACGGCTGGCCCAAGCAGGTCAAGGCGCTCACCGACGGCCGTGGCGTCAACGTCGTCCTGGATCCGGTCGGCGGCGACCGCGTGCTCGACTCGCTGCGCTCGCTTGCCGAAGAGGGCCGCCTCGTGGTCGTCGGCTTCACCGCCGGCGAGATCCCGTCGGTGCCGCTCAACCGGCTCCTGCTCAAGAACATCAGCGTCGTCGGCGCCGCCTGGGGCGCCTTCGTCGGTAGGCGTCCGGCGCTCACGCAGGAGATCCACACCGACATCCTGCGCTGGGCCGACGCAGGCATCGTGAAGCCGATCGTCGGCGCGAGCTACCCGCTGGCGGAGGGTGCGCAGGCGCTGCGCGACCTCGACGAGCGCCGGGCGACCGGCAAGCTCGTCGTGACCATCTGAGCCGGCGCCCCGCCCGGTCTGTCGAAGATCACCGCGGAAAGCACCGCCATCTTCGGCAGACCGCGGAGGCGGCCATTGGTCTGTCGAGGATCGCCGCGAAAAGCGCCGTCATCTCCGACAGACCGGCCGCGCATGGGGCGGAACGGGCCACGAGATCGCTTAATTAGCGAAAAATGGATCGAGTTTGGCTAGATTGCGCGGAGACGCCCCGACGAGAGGAACGACCGCATGAGCCAGCACCGACCCGAGACCATCGCCCTGCACGGCGGCCAGGAACCCGACGCGGCCACGAACGCCCGCGCGGTGCCGATCTACCAGACGACGTCGTACACGTTCAACGACACCGACCACGCCGCGAACCTGTTTGCGCTCGCTGAGCCGGGCAACATCTACACGCGCATCATGAACCCGACGTGGGACGTGCTCGAGCAGCGCCTCGCGCAGCTCGAGGGCGGCATCGGCGCGCTGGTCACGGCGTCGGGTCAGGCGGCGGTGACGTACTCGATCCTCAACATCGCCCGCGCGGGCGACAACATCGTCTCGGTGTCGCAGCTGTACGGCGGCACCTACAACCTCTTCGCGCACACGCTGCCGCAGTACGGGATCGAGGTCCGCTTCGCCGACGCCGACGACCCCGAGTCGGTCGCGCGCCTGGCCGACGAGAACACGAAGCTCGTGTTCGGCGAGACGATCGGCAACCCGCGGCTCAACGTGCTCGACCTCGAGGCGTGGGCCGCGGCCGCGCACGCGCAGGGGCTGCCGTTCATCGTCGACAACACGGTCGCCACGCCGCTCGGCGCCCGCGCCATCGAGGCGGGCGTCGACATCGTCGTGCACTCGCTGACGAAGTTCATCGGCGGCCACGGCAACTCGGTCGGCGGGGCGATCGTCGACGCCGGCTCGTTCGACTGGGTCGCGCACTCCGAGCGCTACCCCGGCCTGACGACGCCCGACCCCAGCTACCACGGCGTGGTCTGGAGCGACGCGCTCGGCCCAGCCGCCTACATCGGCCGTGCCCGCACCGTGCTGCTGCGCAACACTGGCGCCGCCCTCTCGCCGTTCAACGCGTTCCTGATCCTGCAGGGGCTTGAGACGCTGCCGCTGCGGCTTGAGCGCCACCAGGCCAACGCGCTGGCGGTGGCCGAGTACCTCGCAAGCCACGAGGCGGTGGCGTGGGTGAACTACCCGGGACTCGCGGGCGACAAGTACTACGACCAGGCGCAGAAGACGCTGCGCGGGGGTGGCGGCGCGCTCGTCACGTTCGGCGTGCGCGGCGGCAAGGAGGCGGGCAAGGCCTTCATCGAGGGCCTCGAGCTGTTTAGCCACCTGGCCAACATCGGCGATGCGAAGTCGCTTGCGATCCACAACGCGACCACGACCCACTCGCAGCTGAACGCCGAAGAGCTGCTTGCCGCGGGCGTGGGCGACGACACCGTGCGCCTGTCGGTCGGCATCGAGCACATCGACGACCTCACCGCCGACCTGGCGCAGGCGCTGGCGAAGGCGGCGGTGCCCGCAGCCGCGTGACGCAAACGGCAGCTGAAGCCCGCACGCAGCGGGGGGGCGTGGGCCCCCCCCCCCCCCCCGGCGA
>JAEZDB010000495.1 GCA_023429855.1 Actinomycetes bacterium | reverse complement strand
GTCGTCATCAAGCTCGGATCGTCGGTGATCGCCGCCGACGACGGCACGCTGCGCGGCGAGGTCCTCGACCGTGTCGTCCGCGAGGTCGCCGCGCGCCGCGAGGCGGGCGACCACGTCGTGATCGTCTCCTCGGGCGCGATCGCCTGTGGGCTGCCGCTGCTGGGGCTGCCGTCGCGCCCATCGAGGATCGAGGAGCTGCAGGCGACGAGCGCGGTCGGTCAGGGCCGGCTCTACCGCGAGTGGGAAGAGCGCTTCACGGCTGCCGGGATCGTCCCCGCGCAGGTACTGCTCACCGCCGCTGATATCGCGGCCCGCGAGCACTACCTCAACGCCCGCCGCACGCTGCGGCGCCTGCTCGACTGGAACGTCGTGCCGGTCGTCAACGAGAACGACACGACGGCCACGGAGGAGATCTCCTTCGGCGACAACGACGTGCTCGCGGCGCAGGTCGCCACGCTCGTCGGCGCCAGCGAGCTGGTCCTGCTCACGTCGACCGACGGCCTCTTCACCGCGAACCCGGCGACCGACCCGACCGCCACGCTCGTCGAGGAGATCGAGCACGCCTCGGACCTCGAGGACCTCGCCATCGACTCCAACCGGTCGGCGCACGGCTCCGGCGGCATGCAGTCCAAAGTCGTCTCGGCCGACATCGCTCGCGCGGCCGGCGTGCACGTGACGATCTGCAGCGGGCTGTCGGAGACGGCGCTCGCGCAGGCCCTCGACGGCGACAAAGTCGGCACCCGCTTCCCCGCGGGCGACGGCCAGCACAGCTCGTTCAAGCTGTGGCTGCGGTACGCGAAGCCGTCGCGCGGCACGGTCGAGGTCGATACCGGCGCGGCGCGCGCCCTCCTCGAGGACGGCGTCTCGCTGCTGCCCGTGGGGGTGACGCACGTCAACGGCGAGTTCCGCGCGGGCGATGCGATCGACGTCGTCTCGGGCGGCTACCCGGTCGGCAAGGGCCTCACGCAGTACGACGCAGCCGAGCTCCGTGCCGCGGCTGGGAAGCGCAGCGAGGAGCTGTCGCATCTCGATCCGGTTCCGCCGGATGAGGTGGTCCACCGCGACTATTTCGTCCTCACCGACGACGGTCGCGGATTGCCTGCATAGCGCGGGACTTCGCGCTCCGCTGATCGGTCCGCCGATGGTGGGCTGGTCCCCGTGCCCTGCGGCGGTACCATGGTCAGTCCATGGCCATCGCCACCCGAAGCGTCGAGCAGATCTGCCGCGCCGCGAAAGAGGCCGCCGGGCCGCTCTCCGTCCTGCCGACCGACACCAAGAACCGTGCCCTGCACGCCATCGCCGACGCGCTCGTCGCGCGCACGGCTGAGATTCTCGACGCCAACGCTGGCGACTTGGCCGACGGCCGCGCCGCCGGGCTGACTGACGCGCTGATCGACCGCCTCACGCTCACGCCCGAGCGCGTCGCCTCGATCGCCGAGCAGGCCCGCGACGTCGCAACGCTGCCGGACCCGGTCGGCGAAGTCATCGACGGCGGCCGCCTGGCCAACGGGATCGAGCTGCGCCGCGAGCGCGTGCCCTTCGGCGTGGTCGCGGTCGTCTACGAGGCGCGTCCGAACGTGACGATCGACGCCGTCTCGCTCTGTTTGAAGTCGGGCAACGCGTGCGTGCTGCGAGGCAGCTCCTCAGCGGCTCGCACCAACGCCGTGCTCGCCGACATCGCGGCCGGCGCCGCGAGCGCAGCCGGTGTGCCTGACGGCGCGATCGGCCTCGTCGCCGGTGGCGGCCGCGAAGAGCTGGCCGACCTCGCCACCCAGGACGGCCTCGTCGACCTGATCTTCCCGCGTGGCGGCGCCGGCCTCAAGGCCGCGCTGCAGGGCGTGGCGACCGTCCCCGTGATCTATGCGGCGGCCGGCATCTGCCACGTCTACGTCGACGCATCTGCCGACCTCGCGGCGGCGCGTGCGATCGCGATCAACGCCAAGACGCAGCGCCCTGGCGTGTGCAACGCCGCGGAGACGCTGCTCGTGCATGCCGACGCGGCCGTCGAGTTCCTGCCGACGTTGCTGGCCGACCTCGACGAGCTCGAGGTCGAGCTGCGGGTCGACGCGCGTGCCAAGGCCCTCGCGCCGGCCGAGATCGCGGGGCGGTTGGTCGACGCGACCGACGAAGACTGGGACACCGAGTACCTCGCGCTGATCCTGTCGGTGCGGGTCGTCGACTCCTTCGACGAGGCCGTGGCCCACATCAACGCGCACGGCTCCGGCCACTCTGAGGCGATCCTCACGAGCGACGTGGCCGCCGCCAAGGCGTTTACCCGCCGGGTCGACGCCGCCTGCGTCTACGTGAACGCGTCGACGCGGTTTACCGACGGCGCCGAGTTCGGCAAGGGGTCCGAGATCGGCATCTCCACCCAGAAGCTCCATGCGCGCGGCCCGATCGGCCTGCAGGAGCTGTGCACCTCGAAGTACGTCGCCTGGGGCGACGGGCACGTTCGGGGCTGACGCGTTGGCCCGCTTCGGGATCATGGGCGGGACGTTCAACCCGCCGCACATCGGCCACCTGATCTGCGCGTCGGAAGCGTGCGACCAGCTGGGCCTCGACCGCGTGCTGTTCGTGCCGGCCCACACGCCGCCGCACAAGGAAGTCGCCGCTGGCGCGCCCGGGCCGCACGTGCGCGCAGAGCTCTGCCGCCTCGCGACGCAGGACGACCCGCGTTTTGAGGTGTCGGAGCTGGAGATCGAGCGTGGCGGAGCGTCCTACACCGTCGACACGCTGACCGAGCTGCATGCGCAGCACCCAGGCGACGAGCTGTTCTTCATCGTCGGCGCCGATACGGCGTTGTCGCTGCCCACGTGGCACAAGCCCGCTGAGGTGTGCGGCCTCGCGACGTTCGGCGTCGCTGGTCGCCAAGGCGTGCTGCGCAGCGACATCCACGAGCGTCTGGAGGGGTTGCCGGCGCGCCTGGCGTTCTTCGAGATGCCGCGGTTCGACATCTCCTCCTCCGAGATCCGGCGTCGGTTGGCTGCCGGGCAGACGGTCGACTACCTGGTCCCGGCGGCGGTCGCAGCGCACCTGAAGCGTGCCGACCTCTACCGTTCCCAAGTACACGCATGACCGAGACGCCCGAGACCCTGCAGCAGACGACCCTGGACCGGGACGCCGTCGCTCCCGTCCGCGAAGGCGGCGGTGGTGACGCACGCGCGCTCGCGCTGGCCATCGCGGAGATCGCCGACGACATCCGCGCGAAGGACATCACGATCCTGAACGTCGCCGACGCCGTCGGCTACGCCGACTACTTCGTCGTCGTCACCGGCAACACCGACCGGCAGGTCAAGGCCGTCCACGACGCCGTCCTCAAGGAGATCAAGGACGAGCACCGCCTGATCCCCAAGCGCGTCGAAGGCGTCACCGAGGCCACGTGGATCCTGATGGACTACCTCGACGTCGTCCTCCACGTCTTCACGCCTGACGCCCGCGACTTCTACCGCCTCGACCGCCTCTACGGCGACGTGCCGCGCGAGGACTACCAGTCGCCGAAGGCCGCCGAGTAGGCACCACGGCGCAACGGCGCAAAGAACTCAACGA
>JAEZDB010000144.1 GCA_023429855.1 Actinomycetes bacterium | reverse complement strand
GTGCGCTACTCGCTGTCGGTTCCGGCGAAGTACTCGGTGTCGACCGAGTCGTCGTCGAGATCGACGTCGGAGAGGTCGTCGCCTTCGAGGTCGTGCTCGGACTCGGGCAGGTCGTCGTAGGCGTCGGTGCCGAACGCGTCGTCCCACTCGTCGGCCTCGACCGGCCCGCGCTCCCAGATCTCTTCGACCGCCGGGTTCGACTCGGTGATCCGCTTGGCCTTGCTGCGGCGGTCGTCGCTGCCGCGGCGCCGCGTGCCGCGCTCGACGAGGTCGAGGATCACCGGCACGCCAGCGAGGCCGAAGCGCTCACGCAGGCGGTTCTCGAGGAAGTACGCGTAGTCGCGCGTGATCAGCTTGCGGCTGTTGACCTGGATCGAGAACCGCGGCGGGCGCGTCTCGATCTGAGCGCCGTAGATCAGCTTGAGGCGCTTCCCGCGCACGAGCGGCGGCTGGCGCGTCTGCGTGACTTCGCTGAGCCAGCGGTTGAACGCCGGGGTCGGCACGCGGTTGTGGACGCGGTCGCCGAGCGTCAGCGCCTCGCGGATCAGGCGGTCGACGTGGCGGCCGGTGAGCGCCGACGCGGTCAGGACCGGCGGGCGCTGGCGGAGCTTGCTGGCGACGAACGCGCGCTGGCGGATCAGCTCGTTCTCGTCCATCTCGGTGATGTCCCACTTGTTGAGCACCAGCGCGGTAGCGCAGCCGGACTCCATCGCGAGCTGGGCGACGCGCAGGTCCTGGCTGGTGACGCCCTCGCTGGCGTCGCAGACCACGAGGGCCACGTCGGCGCGGTCGGCGGCGCGCCGGGAGCGCAGGCCCATGTAGTACTCGACGTCGCCCGTGACCTTCGCCTGGCGGCGCAGACCGGCGGTGTCGACGAGGATCACCTGGCGGCCGTCGATCTCGAGCTTGAGGTCGATCGCGTCGCGCGTGGTGCCGGCGACGTCAGACACGATCACGCGGTCCTTGCCGATGATCTTGTTCATCAGGCTCGACTTGCCCACGTTCGGGCGGCCGAGGAACGTGAGGCGGACGGCGTCGTCGTCTTCCGGGTCCGGGTCGGTCTCGGGGAGCAGCTCGACGACGCGGTCGAGCAGGTCGCCGGTTCCGAGGCCCTGCATGGCCGAGACCGGGATCGGGTCGCCGAGGCCGAGGCGGTAGCCGTCGGCGGCGTCGGGGATCGAGCCTGCGCCGTCGATCTTGTTGGCGGCGAGGATCACCGGGATCTTGCGGCTGCGCAGCAGCTGGGCGAGCTCTTCGTCGCCGGGGCGCACCCCGGCCTTGCCATCGAACACGAACACGGCGACGACCGCTTCGTCGAGGGCGTGGGCCGCCTGCTCGCGGATCGAACCGGCGATCGGGTCGAGGTCCTCGTTATCGAGACCGCCGGTGTCGATCAGCATGAACTCGCGGCCGTTCCACTCGGCCGGGATCTCCTTGCGGTCGCGCGTGATCCCCGGCGTCTCATGGACGACGGCCTCCCTCGTCCCGCTCAGGCGGTTGACGAGCGAGCTCTTCCCCACGTTCGGGTACCCGACGATCGCGACCTTATGCACGCGTCCAAGGGTAGGGAAGCCGCGTGGATGCAGGCGGGACGGTCTCGCCGGGCCAGTTCAGCGGCACTCGGCGCTGGCGGCGTCAGCCCTGGACGCGCGACTCGGCGAGCGCCGCGATCTTCTCGACCACCTGGTCGATGCTCAGGCCGGTGGTGTCGACCACGACGGCGTCGTCGGCGGCTTTGAGCGGTGAGGCCTCGCGGGTGCGGTCGCGCTCGTCGCGCTCGTTCTGCTGGGCGAGGATCTCCTCGACGTCGGCGCCGAGCTGCGCGGCGCGGCGCTCGGCCCGCTCGCGGGGGTCGGCGTCGAGGTAGACCTTCAGCTCCGCGTCGGGCACGACGACGGTGCCGACGTCGCGGCCTTCGGCGACCCAGTCGCCGTCCGACATGAGGTGGCGCTGACGGTCGACGAGGCCGGCCCGCACCGAGGGATCGGCCGCGACCTTCGACGCCAGCGACGTGACCTCGGGCGTGCGGATCAGCAGCGAAACGTCTTCGCCTCCGAGGAGCACCTCGCCGTCAGCGGCGAAGTCGACCTCGACCTCGCCGGGGGCGTCGGCGCCGCGGAGCGACGCCAGCGCAGCGCAGCGGTACATCGCGCCGGTGTCGAGGTAGGTGAACCCGAGACGCGCGGCGACGAGCCGCGCGACCGTGGATTTTCCGGCGCCGGCCGGGCCGTCGATGGCGATCCGCATGCGCGCCACCTTACTGGCGAGCGGCGCCTCGCCCACGTCTGGCAGGTGGAGAAACGGGAGATGGCGCGACCCGGGCTTTCCGGTCGCCTCGATCGGCTGCCCGCGGAGCTTGCGCCACAGCGTGCGCGGCGAGATGCCGAGATACCGCGCCGCGAAGATCGCGGCGATCGCGCCGCCGGCATCGGCGCCGATGATCAGCGCGCCACCGGCCGTGGCGAGCCAGGCGCTGCCGCCGCCGACCGTCGCGCCGACGAGGCCCCAGC
>JAEZDB010000141.1 GCA_023429855.1 Actinomycetes bacterium | reverse complement strand
ACCCCACCCCGGCCCTGGCCGTTGGCTGCGCCGCCGCCTTCTGCACGGCGCCTCGGCTGGCTGGGGGCAGCGGGCCCTGGCGGGGCGACTTGGCTGGGTGGCGGCAGCGGGACTTCGCGGGCGCGCTGTCGACGGGCCCTCCGCACCGAGGGCGGTGCGCGACCGGCGCCTGGGCTGTTGGCGGCGGCGGGACTTGGCCCTGGCGGCGGGTCATGTCGGTCTGAAGCCCCAAGAACACGCATCAAACCCGAACTCGGCCGGCAGCTGCCGACCCCGCTTCGGTCTGAAGCCCGAAAAACACGCTTCAAACCGAAACGGCAGCCGAGCCAGGTAGGGCCACAGCCTTTGCAGGCTGTAACGCCAGGCAACTTGGGGGGGGGTCCGTCGACAATCACGGCGGAAACCGGCGTGAACGTCGACAGCCCCCGCCGGCTGGCGCACCAACCCTCACCCGGCGCGGGCGACCCCGACCCACCGCCAATACCACCCAACCACCAAGTCCCGCCGCGGCGCCACGCGCTTCTCGTAGCGCCAGCCGCGACATAGAACGGCAACCACTACGAGAACCCCGCCAGCCCGCAGGCCCACGAGCTTCTCGTAGGCCCACCCGCGACAGAAAACGGCCAACGCTACGAGAACGCCGCCGCAGGCCCAAGCCCACCGCCGCCAACGACGAGGTCGCCCAAACCCGCCGCGCCCTCGCCGCGCAACGCCCGCCGATCCCGCCAACGCCCCCGAGCCCACCGCCGCCAAACGCCAAGTCGCCGCCTTGCAGGCGTGCGCCAACGCGGCGCGTGTGTGCAAGACAGGGCCCGCGCGTTGACGCGCCTGAACGAGTTGATCGCCAGCGCGGCTAACACCACTGCGGCGAGGTGCCGCGAACGCGACTGCGGCGCGGTGCCGCGAACGCCGCTGCGGCACGGCGCCGCCTACGCCAGCGGGGCGCCGAACAGCTCGGCGAGTTGCCGGGCGTTGGCTTCGCCGGAGTGGCGATGAGCGACGTAGTCGCGGGCCGCGCGACCCAAGCGAGCGCGCTCGTCGGCGTTGTCGAGGAGATCGCGCAGCGCGGTAGTGAGCGCCGCAACGTCTTCGGCTGGGACCAGGCGGCCCGTCTCTCCGTCGACGATGGCTTCAGGGATGCCGGCGATCGGCGTGGAGACGACCGGCAGCTCGTGGGCCATAGCCTCAAGGATCGCCACGGGAAGACCGTCGGTGTCGCCGTCCGTCGCCTCGCGGGCCGGCAGGGCGAAGATCGACGCGCGGGCGAGGGTTGCGCGGACGTCGTCGTAGGCCACGGCGCCGCGGAAGTGGACGCGGTCCACGATCCCCCGCTCGGCAGCGAGCGCTTTGAGCGGGCTTCGCTCGGGCCCGTCGCCGATGATCTCGAGCGTCGCGTCAGGCAGCTCGGCCACAGCCCGCAGCAGGAGATCCAGGCCCTTCTTCTCCACGAGCCGTGCCGTCGCCACGATCAGCCCCGGCTCGCGCGGACCAGCTACCGCCGACGCGCGCGGCAACGGGACGATGTTCGTCACCGTGTGCGCGGGCACCGCCCACCCGGCGCGCTCGCGGATGAGATCGGCGGCGAACGTCGTCTCGCCGGCAGCAAAGGTGCAGCGGCGCGTCTTCGCCCGCAAGAACGCCGGGGCAGTCACCACCCACAGGTCGCGGGCATGCGCCGTGTAGCTCGCGGTGCGGCCGCTCATTCCGGCAGCGAGTACGGCGGTCGTCGCCGGCGTGTTGGCAAAGTGCGCGTGCAGGTGCGGTGCGCGCGCGTGGCGAGCCACATGGGCGGCGTACGGCAACGCCGCCAAGGTCCGCGGGTCGCGCTCGCGGACCGTCCACTCCAGCGCCCACCAGATCATCGGCAGTGCCTGCTTCGGACGCCGCACCGCAAGCGCCAGCAAATCGCGAGCCATACGCAGCAGCCCACCGCGCCCGGGCGGCGGCGTGCGGATCACGCTCGCGAGCGCCGCCGCGTCGGGCGAGAGCGCCGCCTCCTCAGCCGAGGGCGGCACCAGATTCCACACCTCGAGCGGCACCCCGGCCGCGTGCAGGGCGAGCACCTCTCGGAGCACGAAGCTCTCCGAAAGCTTTGGGAAGGTCCGGATGACGTACGAGACGACCGGCCGCGCCGCGCCGGTCCCCGTCGCGCTGGACGTCACGCGACTCGCCGCGGGCTCGGTCACCCGCGCGCCCTGCCCATGAAGCGCCACAGCTCCATCGTCGATGGCCGCGCCAGCACCAGGAGCAGCAGGATCAACGACAGCGTTCCCACCGCGCCGGAGACGAGCACGCCAACCGCGTTGCCGGGATCAAGCTCGTACGCCAGCAGGTAGCCGGCGGCCGTCGCGCCGATCGCGGCCGTCAGCGGGCCGATGAACTTCAGCAGCGCCCGCGGTCCGAACTCCTCCTTGGCGAAGTACACGCACGACGCCACATAGACGACGCCGCCTGCCGCGAGGCCGATGCCAGCGCCGACCGCGTCGTACTTGGTCATCGCGATCGCACCCACGCCGAGCACCACGATCAACGACGGAATCCCCATCAAGAAGACCTTCTTCGGCTCGTCCTGGGCCCACAGCAGGGTCGTCACGATCGTCGCGAGCGGAATGGTGAGCATGATCGCCGCGCCGACCCACGGCAGCAGGTGCGCAGTTTCGTCCCACCCGGGGCCCAGCAACAACGGGACGAGCCACTGCGACGTCGCGACCAGTCCGACGACCGGGAACGCCATCGCAACACCAGCCAAACCGAGGCCGCGCTCGAGCAGCAGCTTCGACGAGGCCCCTGCCTCCATCATCCGGGCGATGCCCGGCAGGCCGACGCGCCACGCCGATTCGAACACCATCGTCACGATGACGAGCAGGCGCCGCGCCTGGTCGAACGCGCCGAGGGCGGCCGCGCCGCTGATCGCAAACAGAATCATCGCGAGGCCCTGGTCGCGGAAGATCGTCGCGAGCCACGACGCCTGGAAGTACGCGCCGAACTTCGCCAGGCTCTTGACGACCTGCGTGTTCCACTTCGGCGTGATCCAGCCGAGCGGTCCGAGGATCGTGACGAGCGAGCTGCCGACGACCGCGCGGACGAGGTTCGCGATGCCGACGCCGACGACGCCCATGCCGCTGGCGACCAGCCCAAGCGCCAGCAGGTTGTAGATGCTGAACTCGACGATCTCGGCCTTCACGATCGGCTGATAGTTCAAATCGCGCTCGCACGCCACGGAATTGGCCACCCGCAGGACGTCGATGACCATGGCGAGCAGCATCAGCGACACCGTGAGCGCGCCGTCGTCGCCCCCGAGGTCGAACACGCCGAAGGCCAGCGCCGAACCGATGAGGAACACCGGCCACGTGGCTGCCTGAGAGAAGGCCAGCAGCGCCGCGTACTCAAAGCGCTCGGGCACCTGCTCGCGACGGATCAGGCCCGGCCCGAGGCCGCCGTCGGCCAGGAACCGACCGAGGACGATAATCGTGAGACCGAGCGCCACCACGCCGTAGTCGGCGGGATCGAGCAAACGCGCGAGAAAGATCGTGCCGAAGAGCCCGAACCCGCGGACGACCACCGTGCGGATACCCATGAGCATCATGCCGCGGGCCGTCTTGTCGCGGACGGCGCGCTGCTCGTCGGTGATCTCGTCGTCGGACGCGGTCACCATCCGGAGCGTCTCGAGCGCCTCCTCGGAATAGCCCGTCTGACGCGACACGTCGTCGGCGGCGGCATGCTCG
>JAEZDB010000490.1 GCA_023429855.1 Actinomycetes bacterium | reverse complement strand
AAGCGCGACTTCATCCCCCTCGACGAGTAGCCGCGGGGAGCGGCCAAAGGGGCCGCCCCGCGTGCGAGGGCACGCCCTCGCACGCGCGCGGCCGACGCTGCTCGGCTTCCCACGGTCGGCTGTGTGACCAACTCGGCGCAGCGGCGTCTCGACCTGCGCGCGGGGGCGCGATAGCGACGCCCCCGTAGCTCCGGGAAATCGGCCGTATTTTCGGGCTTAAGCGCCAATTGTCACAAGTTGTCACTAGCTCTCGCGGGTTCTGTACTGTGCATCACGTCGAGGGCTGGGACCGTTCTCCTGCCCCGACAATCTGAGTCCCCGTGACCGCTCTCCTTCGCAATCTCGATCTGCTCCTGCTGGGCGTGGCGTTGCCCGTTTTCCTGGTCGCAGGTTTCCCGATCCTCGGCTGGCTCACGGCCGCCGTGATCTGGATCGCGTGGCGGGCGATCGGGGAGTGGACCGACCGCAAGGCGGTGGCCATCGGATCCAGCAACCCCGGCAAGCTCGCCGGCGTCGCCACCGGATCTCTCATCGGTCGTGGCTGGATGATGGGCCTTGCCCTCTTCGCCGTCGGCCTCGCGACGGACGACGCGACCGGCCTGTCGGCCGCGCTCCTCTGCGTCGTCCTCTTCACCAGTTCCTTCGTCGTGAAGCTCATCTCACGACCGACGCACCAGGCGAGCCCCGCTTCATGAAGAAATCGCTCAAGTTCCTGCTGTTCGCCGGAGTCTTCGTCGCCCTGATCGGCGGGCTCTACGCGCTCACGGGCTCGTCGGGGAAGAACGAGGCGTTCAAGCCGGTCGACGAATTCCGTCTCGATGCTTGGATCCCGCTCGACCTCGGCTTCGTCGACATGTCGATCAACAAAGCGGTGATGTACCTCTTCATCGCCGCGATCCTCACGACGGTGACGATGGTCTGGATCGCCAACCGCATGGCGGCGCGCCCCAACCGCGTGCAGACGGCGGTCGAGACGCTCTACCAGCTGATGCGCAAAGACATCACGGCCACGAACATGGACGCCAAGATGGCGAAGACCTGGTTCCCGTTCATCGGCGCTCTCTTCCTCTTCATCTGGATCTCGAACCTGATCGGCTACCTGCCGCTGCCGACGAATACGCACCACCCGGTCGACATCTTCGGCGTCGAGGTCCCCTCGTTCGCGCTCTACGCCGCCACGGCCAACATCTCGGTCACAATCGCGCTGACGCTCGTCGTGTGGTTCTCCTACCACTACGTCGGGATCCGCGAGAAGGGCGTCGTCAAGTACGTCAAGGGCTGGATCCCGGGCGGCATCTCCGGCGCGATGGTCATCCCGATCTTCTTCATCGAGGTGATCTCGCAGTTCGTGCGCGTCGTCTCGCTCTCCGTTCGTCTCTTCGCGAACATCCTCGCCGGCCACCTCCTCATCCTGTTCATGGGTGGCGGCCTCGCGGTGATCCTCGGCCTGGCGGCGCTCAACGTCGTCACCGTGCCGATCGCCATCGTCTTCTTCCTCTTCGAGATCGGCCTGGTCGCAACGCTCCAGGCTTTCATCTTCGCGACGCTCGCTTCGATTTACCTCGGCGAAGCCGTCTCCGACCACCACTGACCCTCTCTCAGGAACCCAGGAGCTACCCCGTGGATCTGACCACCGTTACTTCCCTCGTCGCGCAGGCCGAGGTCTCCGTCGAGGTCGCACAGGCCTACGGCGAGACCGCCGGCAAGGCGATCGCCCTCGGCATCGGCGCCGGCCTCGGCACCATCGGCCCGGGCATCGGCGTCGGCTTCATCTTCGGCAAGGTCATCGAGTCCGTGACTCGCCAGCCCGAGATGAAGGACGAGATCACCTCGATCCAGTGGCTGGGCTTCGCCCTGACCGAAGCGATCGTGTTCTACGCGTTCATCTTCGGCCTCATCGCCTTCTTCCTCTAGGCCTATGGCGATCGCAACGCTCATCGCGCCCCTGGCCGCAGGGTCTGAAGGCGCCGTAGAAGAGGGCGGGAGCTTCCTCGTCACGCCAGGCCTCGGCCTGATGCTCTGGACGCTCATCGCGTTCGGCATCACGCTGCTGATCCTGCGCAAGCTCGCATTCCCGAAGATCGCGGAATCCCTCGACATCCGCCAGCGTGCGATCGAAGAAGCGATCGATCACGCCGACGCGACGAAGGCCGAAGCTGATCAGCTCCTCGCCGACTACCGCGCACGCCTCAAGGAGGCCCGCGTGCAGGCCGACGAGATCGTCTCCAAGGCCAAAGTCGCCAGCGATGCTGAGTCGGCTGCTTCCCTGGCGAAGGCCAAGGAAGAGCGCGAGAACCAGCTCGACGCCGCCAAGCGCGACATCGAGCAGGCCACGCAGAAGGCCATCGGCGATCTCCGCCGTGAGGTCGCTGACCTGACCGTCTCGGCCACCGAGAAGATCACGAAGCGCACTCTCACCGGTGACGACCAGCAGCGTCTCGTCGACGAAGCGCTGGCGGAGCTGGACTTCTCCAGCCTCGGCGAGCGGGCGGGCTAGTCATGGAAGCGCTTGCAGAGGTCTACGCGCGCTCGCTCTACGAGGTCGCGCAGAAGCAGGACAACATCGCGGTTATCCGCGAGCAGCTCGGGCAGTTCGCCGACGAGCTCGCCAAGAACCGCGAGCTCCAGGTGTTCTTCTTCTCCCCGTACTTCTCGACGAAGGAGAAGACCGAGGGTCTGCACAAGGCGGTCGACGGTGTCGACCCCACGCTGCAGAACTTCCTCGAGCTGCTGATCGAGAAGCACCGCATGCCTGCGGTGCTGCGCATGCGCACCATCTTCGACCGGATCACCGAGGACCACGAGGGCCTGCTCCCCGTGGAGATCACCTCGGCGATCCCGCTCGACCCCGCCACCACCGATTCTCTCGGCGACCGCATCGGCGCGCAGACGGGTCGCAAGATCCGTCTGCACACCGCGGTCGACCCCGAGATCATCGGCGGCCTCGTCCTTCGCGTCGGGAACCAGATTCTCGACGCCTCTATCCGTACTCGGCTGGAGCGCCTGCGTCGCCAGGTCGCCACCGGCGCGTAGCCAGCTGTAAACAGGAGACTTCTCCCGATCATGCAGATCAAGCCTGACGAGATCACCTCGATCCTCAGAAGCCGTATCGAAGGGCTCGACGCCGGCTCGGCTGAGCTGACCGAGGTCGGCACCATCCTGTCCGTCGCCGACGGCATCGCCCGTATCCACGGCATCGAGAACTGCCTCTCCTTCGAGCTGCTCGAGCTGCCCCACGGCGTCACCGCCTTGGCGCTCAACCTCGAGTCCGACAACGTCGGCGCCGTGCTCTTCGGCGAGTGGCAGAAGATCGTTGAGGGCGACACGGTCAAGCGCACCGGCAAGCTCCTCGACATCCCCGTCGGCGAGGGCTTCCTCGGCCGCATCGTCGACCCGCTCGGCAACCCGCTCGACGGCAAGGGCGACATCGCGTCGACCGAGACCCGCCCGCTCGAGTTCAAGGCTCCCGGCATCATCGAGCGCCAGCCGGTGGAGGAGCCCCTCCAGACCGGCATCAAGGCGCTCGCCGCCATGATCCCGATCGGCCGCGGCCAGCGCGAGCTGATCATCGGTGACCGCCAGACCGGCAAGACCTCGGTCGCAATCGACACGATCATCAACAACAAGGACCAGGGCGTCGTCTCGGTCTACGTTGCGATCGGTCAGCGCATGGCCACCGTCGTGAACATCGCCCGCGAGCTCGAAGAGGCTGGCGCCCTGGCGAACACGATCATCGTCGCCGCCGGCGCCGAAGAAGCCGCACCGATCAAGTACATCGCCCCGTACGCGGGCGCGGCCTTCGCCGAGTACTTCGTCTACAAGGGCGGCCACACGCTCTGCGTCTACGACGACCTCACGCGTCACGCCTTCGCGTACCGCCAGATGTCGCTGCTCCTCCGCCGCCCGCCGGGCCGCGAGGCGTACCCGGGCGACGTGTTCTACCTCCACAGCCGCCTCCTCGAGCGCGCCGTGAAGCTGAGCGACGACCTCGGCGGCGGTTCGATGACTGCGCTGCCGATCATCGAGACGCAGGCTGGCGACGTGTCGGCCTACATCCCGACGAACGTCATCTCGATCACCGACGGCCAGATCTTCCTCGAGCCGAAGCTGTTCAACTCGGGCGTCCGCCCGGCCATCAACGTCGGCATCTCGGTGTCGCGCGTCGGTTCCGCCGCGCAGACCAAGCCGATCAAGAAGGTCGCCGGCAAGATCAAGGGCGAGCTGTCGCAGTACCGCGACCTCGAAGCGTTCGCGCAGTTCGGCTCCGACCTCGACGCCGACACGCGCCGCACGCTGGCCCGTGGTGAGCGTCTGGTGAAGACCCTGAACCAGGGCGAGCGCTCGCCGCTCCCCGTCGCCGACCAGACGGCGCAGATCTTCGCGGCCACCAACGGCTACGTCGACCGCATCACCGTCGATCGCGTCGAGGACTTCCACGCAGGCCTCGTCCGCAGCCTCCACGCCCAGAACCCGGGCCTGGCGGAGAAGATCAACGGCGGCGACTGGTCCGACGACACCGTCTCGAGCCTCGAGGCGCTGATCAAGGACTTCGCCGACGACTTCGGCTTCGACTTCGACGAGCACGGTGACCCGGTCGCCGACGGCGGCGATTCGTCGCAGGTCGTCGCTGCCGGTGCCGCCGCTCAGGAGGCGACCACGGCGTGAGCCAGCGCGACGTAAAGCAGCGCATCGCGTCGATCGGCAACATCAAGAAGATCACGCGTGCCATGGAGATGGTCGCTGCGGCACGTCTCCGCAAGGCGGAGGAAGCCGTGGCGGTCCTCCGCCCGTACGCCGACGCGATCAGCGACATGACCCGCCAGGCCGCTCTGGCAGCCACGGCGGCGGAGCGCAAGGCGTTCCCGCTGCTGCAGGGTCGTGACGAGATCAAGACCGTCGGTATCCTGCTCATGACGGGCGACCGCGGACTCGCGGGCGCCTTCAACTCGCAGATCGTGCGCGCAGCCGTCAAGCTCGCGCAGGAGCACGAGGCCCAGGGCCGCAAGGTCGTGATCTACTCGACGGGTCGTCGTGGCGTCTCCGCCATGACGTTCCGCAACCGCACGCCGGAGGCGTCCTTCACGGGCTTCACCGACGCCCCGAAGTACGCCGATGCCCGGGAGGTCGCCGAGACCTTGATGGCGGCCTACCTCGACGGCAAGGTCGACCAGGTCGAAGTGCTCTTCAACCACTTCGTCTCAGCGCTCACGCAGGAGGTCACCCAGACCACCCTGCTGCCGCTGCAGGAAGACCCGGTCGCCGCGGCGCTGGAGTCCCCCGAGGACTCCGGCAAGCACGCGCTCGTCGAGTACGAGCCCGACCCGCAGGACATCCTGGAGCGCCTGATCCCGGACTACGTGGAGATCGCGATCTACCGATCGCTGCTGGACTCCGCCGCCTCCGAACACGGCGCGCGCATGACGGCCATGCGCAACGCATCTGACAACGCCGGTGAACTCATCACCACCCTGACGCTCGAGATGAACCGGGCCCGTCAGGCTGAGATCACCCAAGAGATCATGGAGGTCGTCGCCGGCGCGGAAGCGATCTAGGCGACGACTACGAATCAGAGGACTCATGGAAGCTTCAACCGCTACCAAGAACATCGGGCGGATCGAGCAGATCCAGGGCGTCGTCGTCGAGGCCGTCTTCCCCGACGGTCTCCCCGAGATCAACAACGCGCTCGAGGTCACCCTCGGCGAGGGCACCCTCGTGCTCGAGGTGCAGCAGCACCTCGGCGACAACAAGGTCCGCACCGTGGCCATGGACTCGACCGACGGCCTCGCCCGCGGCGTCGAAGTCCGCGACACCGGCGGCCCGATCTCCGTGCCCGTCGGTAAGGCCACCCTCGGCCGCATCTTCAACGTGCTCGGCGAGACCATCGACGGTGGCGAGCCCGTCGTCGGTGAGGCCACCTGGTCGATCCACCGTGCGGCTCCGAAGGTCGAGGACCTCACCCCGACGACCGAGATGTTCGAGACCGGCATCAAGGTCATCGACCTCCTCGCTCCCTA
This sequence comes from Actinomycetes bacterium, assembly GCA_023429855.1. GTDB lineage: Bacteria > Actinomycetota > Thermoleophilia > Solirubrobacterales > Solirubrobacteraceae > JAGIBJ01. The sequence goes on along the minus strand of JAEZDB010000490.1, from coordinate 11,689 downwards.
CTCCAAGGGCGGCAAGGTCGGCCTGTTCGGCGGCGCCGGCGTGGGCAAGACCGTGCTCATCCAGGAGCTCATCAACAACCTCGCCACCGAACACGGCGGCCTCTCCGCGTTCTGCGGCGTGGGCGAGCGCTCGCGTGAGGGCACCGACCTCTACCTCGAGATGAAGGAATCGGGCGTCATCGACAAGACGATGCTCGTGTTCGGTCAGATGAACGAGCCGCCGGGAGCCCGCATGCGCGTCGCCCTGACCGGCCTCACGATGGCCGAGTACTTCCGTGAAGAAGGCGGCCAGGACGTGCTCCTGTTCGTCGACAACATCTTCCGGTTCGTGCAGGCCGGCTCCGAGGTGTCCGCACTTCTGGGCCGTATGCCGTCGCAGGTGGGCTACCAGCCGACCCTCGAGTCCGAGATGGGCCAGCTCCAGGAGCGGATCACCTCGACCCGCCAGGGCTCGGTCACCTCGGTGCAGGCCATCTACGTGCCGGCCGACGACCTCACCGACCCGGCGCCGGCCTCGGTGTTCGCGCACCTCGGCGCTCAGACCGTGCTCTCCCGCGCGATCTCGGAGAAGGGCATCTACCCGGCCGTCGACCCGCTCGACTCGACCTCGACCATCCTCAAGCCCGAGATCGTCGGCGAGGAGCACTACGAGGTCGCCCAGCGCGTCAAGGAGATCCTGCAGCGCTACAAGGAGCTCCAGGACATCATCGCCATCCTCGGCATCGACGAGCTCTCGGAGGAGGACCGCGTCCTCGTCCAGCGTGCCCGCAAGGTCGAGCGCTTCCTCTCGCAGCCGTTCTCGGTCGCCGAGATCTTCACCGGTACCCCCGGCGAGTACGTGCCGATCGCCGAGACGGTCCGCTCGTTCAAGGAGCTCATCGAGGGCAAGCACGACGATCTGCCGGAGTCGGCCTTCTTCCTGAAGGGCTCCATCGAGCAGGTCATCGAGGCGGCGAACAAGCAGTAATGGCCCATACGCCCTACACCCTGGAGATCCTCACCCCTGAAGGTCTCGTGTTCTCCGGCGAGGTCGAGTTCATCTCGTCCCGCACGGAGACCGGCTCGATCGGCATCTACGCCCGTCACCAGCCGCTGCTCGCCTTGCTCGCCCCGACCGAGCTGCGCGTGACGCTGCCCGGCGGCGAGGAGAAGCGCTTCGTGCAGGGCGAGGGCTACGTGCAGGTCAGCGACGAACGCGTCCTCGTGCTCGTCGAAGAGGCCATGGACGAGGCCGATGTCGACGTCGACGGCCTTCGGGCCCGGCTCGAGAAGGCAGAGGCGCTCGTTGCGTCGTCGACCGAGGGGACCGAGGAGTACAAGCGCGCCGAGCGCGACGCTCGCCGGGCGCGTATCTTCCTCGACATCGTCGGCGCCAAGGCTGCCGCCTAGTAGCCAACGTCCCGGCGTCAGCCGGAACCGCTGTCTCGAACGCCCATCGCGCCCCCAGCGCGGAGGGCGTTCGTCGTTGCTGGCGCATCAACCGGCGCGTCCGCGCCGAGCGGCCCCGTAACCTCTCCCGTTCGTGTCGACGCCTCGCCGATACTGGCCCCGCTACCTCGGGGCGCTCGCCACCATCACCGTGATGGCCGGCGTGGCCACCGCCTATGCAGGCGTCGTAGCGATTCCGTGCGCCGCGATTGCCTGCGACGAGCCGAGTCCAGGCCCTGGGCCTGGGGGAACGCTGCCTGGCGGCATTCCCGGGAAGCCCGGTGAGCCGCAGACGCTCCTCCTGATCGGTTCCGACGGGCGCAGCAAGAGGTCCGCCGATGGCGCCTTTGGCGCGCACTCCGACACGATGATGCTCGCGCACCTCGACGCCGACCGCGGCTCGGCCGTCATGTCGATCCCGCGCGATACCGAGGCAGAGATCCCGGGCTACGGCAGCCGCAAGATCAACGAGTCGTTCACGCTCGGTGGCGCAGGTCTCACGAAGAAGACCGTCAGCGAGCTCCTCGGGATCACGATCAACCAGGTCGTAGAGATCGACTTCGAGGCCTTCCAGCGATCGGTTAACCGTCTCGGCTGCCTTCACCAGGACATCGATCGGTCCTACTACAACGACAACAGCAACGGCGAGAACTACGCGGCGATCGACGTGCAGTCGGGTTACCAGCTGCTCTGTGGCGGCGACACCCTCGACTGGGTCCGCTACCGCCATGCCGACAACGACCTCGTGCGCGGCGCTCGGCAACAGGAGTTCCTGCGATCTGCGAAGTCGCAGGTTCCAGTGACGAAGCTCGTCACCAGCGGGAGCGACCTGGTGAAGATCTTCCGTCACTACACGCGCACGAGCATCACGAAGGGCACGGAGCTGCTGACGCTGATGAAGCTCGCGTCTGAAGCCGGCAAGCACGACTTCCGCTCCGTCCGCTTCCGCGCTTACGACAAGGCCGGCACCTCGAACCTCGAGGTCCGCCCAGCCGACGTGGCGGTGATGCGGCGTGAGTTCGAGCGCCTCGAAGGCTCGACGGGGCAGACGACCTCGACCAAGCCGCAAAGCAAGGGCAAGACGTCGAAGAAGGCCAAGACGCAGAAGCGCGGCCTGGCGACGGGGCTCACAAAGGTGGCGGACGAGACCACCAAACCCGAGCTCCAGCAGGCCTCGTTCAAGCTGGCTGCCGGCCGGCTCCCCGTGTACTACCCGTCGGTGCGCATGGCCGTCGGCGGGTACGCGATGCGCGACCCCGTCCGCGCCTACGACATCAAGAAGGCCCGCTTCTCGAAGGTCAAGTTTCCCGCGTTCCGGCTCACGTACGCGCTCGGTGAGGGCAAGTACTTCGGCCAGTACTACGGCGTGCAGGGCACCACCTGGAAGGACGCGCCGATCCTCACAACGGCGCACACGACGGTGAAGCGCGGCGGCCGCACGCTGCAGGTCTACCGCGCTGGGTCGCGCATCAAGATGGTCGCCTGGATCACGCCCGAGGGCGCCTACTGGGTGAGCAACTCGCTGTCGCTCGCCCTCACGAAGGACCAGATGCTTGACATCGCCGCCAGCCTCAAGCGGGTCCCGGGGTAGCGACCGAGCGGGGCCCTCGCCCGCCCGCTCCCCTAGAATCGCGCGTCGGTGCAGCCCAACAACCGCCAATGGCCCCAGTACGTCGGGGCGCTCTTCATCGTCATGCTCCTCGCCGGCGTGGCCTCAGCGTCCGCGGCGCTGCTGCAGCTCGAGGGCGTGTCCTCGGAGATCGAAAAGTTCGGGACCGCGCTCGACGTGAAGGCCAAGGGCGCGCTCGACGACGTGCCGCCGGGCAAACCGCAGACGCTGCTGCTGATCGGTTCCGACAAGCGCAGCAAGAAGGCGGTCGACGGGTTCCGCGAGGGGGCGCTGTCAGACACGCTCATGCTGGTGCGGCTCGACCCTGAGCAAGGCGCGACGGCCGTACTCTCGATCCCTCGCGACACGAAGGCAGAGATCCCCACGAAGGGCGGCGGCTTCCGCACGGCCAAGATCAACGAGGCGTTCTCCGACGGCGGCCCGAACTTCTCGATCCGCTCGGTGCGCAAGCTCCTCGACGTGCCGATCCACCACGTCGTGATCATCAACTTCGGCGCGTTCCAGCGGGCGGTCAACCGGCTTGGCTGCCTCTATCAAGACATCGACCGCACGTACTTCAACGACAACAGCCAGGGCGGCGACCGCTACGCCACCATCGACGTGAAGTCGGGCTACCAGCTGCTGTGCGGTGAGGACTCGCTCGACTGGGTTCGCTACCGGCACCTCGACTCCGACTTCGTCCGCGGCGCGCGCCAGCAGGAGTTCCTGCGCTCGGCCAAGTCGCAGATCGCGGCGTCCCAGATCGTGAACGACCGCAAGACGCTCATCCGGATCTTCGCGACGTACTCGCAGACCGACATCACGAGCTCCACGGCCATCCTGAGCCTGCTCAAGCTCGCGCTCAACTCTGCCGAGCAGCCCGTCCGCAACATCAAGTTCCGCGGCGACACGAGCCTCGACCCGTCGAACACGTTCGTCACGATCAGCGACAAGAACCTCGCGACGATGCGTCGCGAGTTCACGCAACTACGAGCAGCGCGTGGCGCGTCAGCCGACTCGACCGAGGTCGAGACGGTCCGCAAGAAGACCACGAAGCAGGCCGTCAAGAAGAAGGGCCTCGCCAAGGGCTTGATCAAGGTCCCCGACGAGATGAACAAGCCCGAGCTCACGAAGGCGTCGTTCAACCTTGCGGGCGGCAAACTGCCGGTCTACTACCCGAGCGTCCGGCTCGCGCAGGGCGGCTACACGTCGACCGACGGCGTGCGCGACTACCAGATCGTGTCGCGTACGAAGAAGCGCTACCCCGCCTACCGCTTGTCGCTCTACTACGGCGAGAACGGCCAGTACTACGGCGTGCAGGGCACCACGTGGCGCAACCCGCCGATCCTCACCGAGCAGCACCGCTCGACCACGAAGAACGGCCGCAAGCTGCTGCTCTACGGGGCACCCGGTGGGCGCTACCGCCTGATCGCCTGGAAGACCCCCAAGGGCGTGTACTGGGTCAGCAACACGATCTCCAACCGCCTCACGAACGCCCAGATGCTCGACATCGCCTCGAATCTGCGCCGGGTTCCGGGGTAACGCCCCAGAACCGCCTGCTGAGTCGCTCTCAACACTCGTCCCTTGTGTGAACAGGGCGACGACGAAGGCGCCTTCACCTCGGTAGGCTCCCCGGCCATGTCTGTTCGGGAACCGATTGGCGTTATCGGCACGGGCTACGTCGGTCTTGTGACCGCTGTTGGCTTTGCAGAGCTGGGGAGCGATGTCGTTTGCGTCGACATCGACGCCGGCAAGATCGAGCGCCTCAAGCAGGGCGAGATCCCGATCTACGAGCCCGGCCTGGCTGAGCTCGTCGAGAAGAACCGCGAGCGCCTCACGTTCACCACCGATCTCGGCGAGGCGCTTGATCGCGCGCGTTTGCTGTTCGTGGCCGTCGGCACCCCGCCGACCTACTCGGGCGACGCCGACCTCTCGGCCGTCCACGCCGTGGTGGCTGCGATGCCGCCGTCTGATCGCCATGCGCTCGTGATGAAGTCGACCGTTCCGGTCGGTACCGGCGAGGCGATCAAGCGCGTCTTTGAGGAGCAGGGCAAGGGCGGCTTCCGCTACGTCTCCTGCCCGGAGTTCCTCAAGGAGGGGTCGGCGATCGACGACTTCCTTGATCCCGACCGCGTTGTCGTCGGCGACGACGGCGGCTGGGCCGGCGACGCGGTCGTCGAGCTGTACCGCCCAGTGCTCTCGCCCGAGCTCGGCGGTGTCAAGCGCGGCGAGCTGGTCCGCACCGACATCAAGTCGGCCGAGATGGTCAAGCTCGCGTCCAACGCGTTCCTGGCGACGAAGATCTCGTTCATCAACGAGATCGCCAACGTGTGCGAGGAGACCGGCGCCGACGTGACCGAGGTCGCCAAGGGCATGGGCCTTGATGCGCGCATCGGTCCGAAGTTCCTGCAGGCCGGTATCGGCTTCGGCGGGTCCTGCTTCCCGAAAGACGTCTCCGCGCTCAAGCAGCTCGCTGGCAACTCGGGCTACCACTTCCAGCTGCTCAACGCGGTCATCGAGGTCAACGAGCTGCAGAAGCGGCGCGTGATCCAGAAGCTGCAGAAGCACCTGGGCTCGCTCGTCGGCAAGCGCATCGCGCTGCTGGGCCTGGCGTTCAAGCCGGAGACCGACGACATGCGCGAGGCCTCCTCGCTGGTGCTCTCGGCCCGCCTGATCGCCGATGGGGCGGAGGTCGTCGGCTACGACCCGATCGCTGGCGAAGAGGCCGGCAAGCTCCTCAAGGGCGTGGAGATCGTCGACTCTGCCGACGAAGCGATCAACGGCGCCGACGCCGTCGTCCTCGTGACCGAGTGGCCCGAGTTCAAGCAGCTCGACCTCGTGCAGGTCGCCGGCGCGATGCGCGGCAACGTCTTCATCGACGGACGCAACCTGCTCAGCCCCGCCGCGGCCATCGAGTCCGGCCTCACGTACGAGGGCGTCGGACGCGGCCTCTCGCCGCTGCCCAGCGCGCAGGCCAGCCCCGCGCCGCAGGCCGTCTAAGCGCGCGCACCATGGTCACGCAGGCCGTCATCCTCGTCGGTGGCGAAGGCACGCGCCTTCGGCCGCTCACCTCCCAGCTACCCAAGCCGGTCCTCGACGTCGTCGACCGGCCGTTCATGGCGCACATGCTCGACTGGCTCGCGAGCCACGGCATCCGTGAAGCGGTCCTGTGCTGCGGCTTCAAGGCCGACGTGCTCATCGACCACCTCGGCGAAGGCGTGGTCCACGGCGTCAAGCTGACGTACCTGACCGAGCCCGAGCCGCGCGGCACCGCCGGCGCGCTCAAGTTCGCTGAGGCGCACCTGCACGATCGCTTCGTGATGCTCAACGGCGACGTCCTCACCGACGTCGACCTGACCGCCCAGCTCGAGGCGCATGAGGCGAGCGGCGCGACGGGCACCCTCGGGCTCGTCCCCGTCGAAGACCCTTCGGCGTTTGGACTCGTGCGGCTCAACGACGACGCGACTGTTCGCGGCTTCGTCGAGAAGCCCAAGCCTGAAGAGATCGACACCGACCTCATCTCTGCCGGCTGCTACGTCCTCGAGCGGTCCGTCGTCGACCTCATCGCTCCCGACGTCAACGTCTCGATCGAGCGCGAGGTGTTCCCCAAGCTCGTCGGCAACGGTCTGCACGGGTTTGCGCACCGCGACGCCTACTTCATGGACCTCGGCACGCCCGAGCGCTACCTCGACGGTCTCCGCGACGTGCTCACGGGCGCGCTCACCACGCAGACGCAGTCGCTTCTCGGACACGACGGCAGCCACGTTGCGCCGAGCGCGACGCTCGGTCCCGGGGTGCAGCTGGCGAGTCCCTCCTGGATCGGTGAGTCCTGCTCGATCGGCGCAGGGGTGCGCATCGGCCCCAACACCGTGATCGGCGACGGCGTCACGATCGCCGCGGGCGCCGCGATCCGCGACTCGGTCGTGCTCGCTGGCGCCGCGATCGGCGAGCGTGCTGAGCTCTACCGCTCGCTCGTCGGGCACCGCGCCACCGTCGGCGACGATGCGGTCATCGGCCACCTCGCCGTGGTCGGGCCCGACGCGACCGTCGAGGCGGGCGCGATCATCCCGCACGAGACCAAGATCGACGCGGCTGTGGAGGTCGGAGATGGCTCAGCAAACTGACGAGCTGAGGCTCGACGCGGCCGCCATCGCGGCCGTCGATCCCAGCGAAATGCTGGCCGACGTCCTCTCCCTGCCGGACCAGCTGCGCGACGCGGCTTGGAAGGTCGAGTCGGCTGGGCTTCAGCCGTGGGAGTCCCCGGGTGGCCTCGTGCTCGCTGGCATGGGCGGCTCGGGGATCGGCGGCGCGCTCGCGATAGAAGCCATCGGCGACACCGCGTCGCGTCCGATCACGCAGGTCAGCGGCTACGAACTTCCGTCGTGGACCACCGCCGACACCACCGTGCTCTGCACGTCGTACTCGGGCAGTACCGAGGAGACGCTGGCGTGTTACGAAGCGGCCGGCGTGATCGGCGCGCGGCGCGTCGTGGCCACGACCGGCGGCGAGCTCGGCGAGCTGGCCCGCCGCGACGGCGTCCCCGTCATTCCCATCGCTGGTGGCCTGCAGCCCCGCGCCGCACTGGGCTACGTCCTCGTCGCCGCCATCGAGGTGGCGGCGCTGGCCGGCGTTGCGCCGCGCCGCACCACCGAGATCGACGTCGCCGCCGCCCACCTCGAGCAGCTCGTGCGCGAATGGGGGCCGGCCTCCGCCGACGACGCCCTGCCCAAGCAACTCGCCCGCCAGCTCGTCGGCACGATCCCGCTGATCTACGGCGCTGGCCCCACCTGCGCCGTCGCGTACCGGTGGAAGTGCCAGTTCAACGAGAACGCCAAGCTGCACGCCTTCTCGGCTGCCCTCCCCGAGCTCGACCACAACGAGCTGATGGGGTGGGAGCGGGCTGCCGAGTCCGCGCCCTTCGCGGCCGTCTTCCTCGACGACTCCGACCTGCACCCGCGCATCACGCAGCGGATCCAGATCACCCGTGAACTGATCGAGGAACAGGCGGCGACCACCGTGGTCGTGCCGCCGCGCACCGGGACCACCCTCCAGCGGCTGCTGGAGCTCGCGTTCCTCGGCGACCTCGCCTCGGTCTACCTCGCGGTCCTGCGGACGCAGGACCCGTCGCCGATCATCGGCATCGACGCTCTGAAGCGCCGACTCTCGGCGTAGCGCCGCAACGCCGGCGGCACACACGGCGTTCTCGGACCCGGGCCGCCACCAGCCTGTCCCGGGATCCCCCTGGTCTTCGGCCCGAGCACAAATGCGCAACTTTGGCGCGTCGCCGGTGCTTCCATTCGATGTCTGATGGCCGTTGCACTACGCAGCGTGCCGTAACCCACACCGTCTGAGAGATCCCGATGACCGCCTTCGCGCACACCCTGCGGCGTTCCCGCGCCGCCCTTCCGCTGGCTGCTGCGGCCGCTGCCCTCGCCGTGCCTGCCTCCGCTTCAGCCGGCGTCGCCCTGAGCACCTCGGGCTGGGAGTGGAGCGACCCGTCGCCGCAGGGCTACACGCTGTTCGACGTCCAGTTCGGCGGCAGCCGCGGCTACGCGGTAGGCGCCGGCGGAACCGCGCTGCGCACCGACGACGGCGGGGCGACGTGGTCGGGCCTCTTCACAGGCACCAGCACAACCGCCAACAACCTCGACATGATCGGCCCCGACGCCGTCGCCTTCTCGATCGGGAACCAGGCCAACTGCTCCATCCGCCTGTCGACCAACGGCGGCAGCACGTTCAAGAACCTCCAGCTCGGCGACTCCGACTCGGACTGCGGCGACACCGGCTTCCGCGGGTTTGACTTCGTCACGCCCACCACCGGGTTCGTCCTGAGAAGCGGCGGCGCCGTGCTCACCACCACGAACGGCGGCGACACGTTCGCCAGCCGCTCCGCGGTCGACGGCGGCGCGTCGATCCGGTTCGTGAACGAGACCACCGGCTACGTGGCCAGCGGCAACGGCAAGATCTATCGCACCACCGACGGCGCGCAGACCTGGCAGCCGATCTACGAGTCCAATAGCCCACTCAGCGAGATCCGCCTGACGAGCGCGGGCGCCATCGTCGCCTGGGGCGAGAAGACGCTCGTCCGCTCGACCGACGGCGGCGCCACCTTCACGCCAGGAACCCCGGTCGGCGCCGCCTCGCGCGCCACCTGGTCTGACGACAACCACCTCGCGTTCGTCAACGGCGGCAAGCTCATCCTGAGCGACGACGGCGGCGCGACGACCCGCGAGATCACGCTCGGCAACAAGGACGTCGTTGCGGCCAGTTTCATCGACGCAAGCCGCCTGTACGCGGTCGGTATCGGCGGCGTGATGTATGTGTCGACCGACGCCGGCGCCAACTTCTCGCGGCTCTCCAGCGACCGCATCGGCGGCGCGATCAGCCGCATCAACGAGGGCCCTGGCGGCCCGGTCGGCATCGGTACCGCCGGGCAGATCGCCCGCATCGAGAACGGCAAGTGGGTGCTGCGCCAGACGCTCAGCGCCGCACCGGTCGTCGACGCCGACTTCAGCTCGGCCGAGCGCGGCTACGTGCTCCAGGGCGGCGACCGCCTCCTGCGAACGACCGACAACGGCCGCTCTTGGAAGATCGAGAGCACCGGAGCGCCGAGCAGCGTGGGCCTCGTCGTGACCCCGAACGACACGACCGTGCTGCTCTTCGGCGGTTTCGGCATTCGCCGCGCCACCGACGGCGGCGCCTTCGAGGCGGTGACGGGCAAGCTCGTCAACAAGATCAAGCCGCAAGGCGCGCGGAGCCTCGGCGGCCGCGTCGTCGTGTGGGAGGCGAAGAAGGGCAAGCCCGTCCTCTCCTCCGACGGCGGTGAGACCTGGAAGGCGATCACGTTGCCGAAGGGCATCACCCGCACGAGCGATCTACGCCCGCTCCCAGGCAAGGGCCTGCTGCTCGAAGCCTCGGGTCGCGTGTTCCGCTCGTCGAACGACACCGGCAAGAAGTGGACCGAGATCACGTCGATCGGCGGACGGACTGGCGGGATCAACGCGCGCATTACCGCGGCCAGCTCGACCGAGTTCTTCACCGGGGTCGAGGAGGAATGGCCCTTCCCGGTCGTCCTGCACTCCGCCGACGCCGGCAAGACCTGGACCCCGCAGGCCGTCGGCGCCGCCGGGACCGAGATCACGTCGCTCGTTTCGTACGGCCCCAAGACGGCCTTTGCACTGTCGTCGTCGAACTCGATCGGCGAGAACGCGATCTTCTCGACCTCGACGGGCGGCTCCCGCGGCGAGGCCACGAAGCTCTCGCTCGACAAGACCAAGGGCAAGCTGGGGCGCTCCGGCGGCAAGGTCCAGATCACGGGCCAGTTGAGCGGCGGCCTCGGCGGCGAGGTCGTCCACGTGGCGATCCGCAAGGTCGGCGGCAGCACCTGGCTCAGCTCCAACGTGATCGTCGGCGCCAACGGCGGCGGCACCTTCACGGCATCGATCAAGGCCGGCAAGGGCAAGTACGTCGCCGTCGCGCAGTGGGCCGGCGACTCCGGTCGTGCCGGTACCGCCACGCCTGCCAAGCCGATCGCCATCACCAAGTAGGCCGACCTCTGGGCGTGCCGCGCGCGGCGCGCCCAGTACCGTTGGTCTGATGGAGGGGCTCACCATCCACGAAGCGGCCGCGACCACCGGGTGGTCGCCGCGCATGCTCCGCTACATCGAGAGCGTCGGTCTCATCGAGCCGGAGCGCTCCGCGGCCGGCTACCGGCTGTTTGGTCCCGCTGAGCTCCAGCGCCTCCGCACGCTCCGCGAGCTCATCGAAGAGCATCAGCTCGGCCTCGGCGACCTCGCCTTCGCCCTTCGCCTGCGCGACGACACCGCGCTCAGCGACCGCGTCGACGAGTGGCTCGAGGCCGGCGCGTCACGCCCAGAGGAAGTCGCCGACGACTCCGCCTGGCTCCGTTGGGAGCAGGAGAAACACCAGCGGTTGCTTAAGGAACTGCGCGCCAGCCAAGACAGCTGACGGTCTCTCGCTTGCATCTCCCGTCCGCACGCGACTGGCCCGGCCCAGAGGCCTAAACCAGTCGCGCACGAACGAGATCTGCGGCGCGATAGCCTCGTCAGTTTGCGCTAGATCGAGCCGCCTGGCGACGTGTAGGCCCAGGAGCCGGTGATGCCGGTCGAGCCGCCGGCGGTGCCGACGTCGATCGAGAGGGCGAACGCCTGCTTGGGCAGGAAGCTCACCTTCATACCCTCGACGGAGTTCACGTCGCCGGTCGGTTCGGTGATGTAGATGCAGACCTTGCCGGGGGCAGCCGTCGGGTTGGCGGCGTCGCCGGTGCAGTCGGCCGGGTCGCCGTCGGACGGGATCGAACCGGAGTTGATCACGTGGACGTCGTCGTCGGTGAGGGCGTTCTCGGCGATGCCGGGCAGCGCGATCTGGTGGAGGACCACGCCGCCGACGCCAGCGGGCTGCAGCTGCTGCCACGTGACGCTGCCGGTGACGGTCGTCGACTGCGGGATCTGGTCCCAGGCGTTTGCGCCGTCGGTGCCAGCGTCGCCCGTCGCGCCCTGCGGACCTGCCGGGCCTTGCAGACCCTGGGGGCCCGGGTCGCCTTGCGGGCCCTGCGCACCGGTGGTGCCCGTGGCACCCGTCGCGCCGGCAGCACCGACGGGGCCCTGGGCACCGGTCATGCCGGTAAAGCCG
>JAEZDB010000066.1 GCA_023429855.1 Actinomycetes bacterium | reverse complement strand
CGACAGGGCCGTCATCTCGGCGTCGGGCGAGGTCTCTCCGCCGAGCGCCACGAGCGCGATGCCCTGCTCGCGGCAGCGCTCGGCGAGGCGGTCGACGCCGCCCTGCCAGCCGCGGCGGCCGCCGAGGACGCGGATCACGACGACGCGGGCGTCGTCGCCGAGCACGTGATCCAGGAACGGGTCGATATCGCGCGTCATCCCCGGGTTCGCGCACCGCACAGCCGGGAAATCGTCGGGGAGTCGCTTGACGGCGGCAGCCGTCGCGAGAATCTCGGTGTCGGCAGTGGTGATGAACCGCAGGCTCATGGCTTCCTCAGGGAATCTGCGTCCCGTGGCGGAGTACGCGAAGGTGGCGGCGAGGCGTGGGTCTGGCTCCCGGCCGCCCGCGAAAGACGTCCGGTCACAGTGGCGCGACCGCCCCGGGTTTGCACCGGGTTCCACATGTCGCCGCGCGAATGAACGCCCGATGGTACCGGGCTGCCGCGCCCGGCTAGTGGTGGTGGTACTGGTGCACGAGCGCGTGGCCTCGCCCGCGCCTGAGCAGCCAGCGGTTCACGAGGAACGCAAACGGAAACGCGATCACGAACCCGCCGAGCATCGTCGCCCAGTAGATGATCTCGTCGAGGTGCGCGTGCGCGGCGCCGGGGTAGAGCTGCACGAAGAGGTTGTCGATCAGCTCCATCGTCGCGATCGAGAACGTGTCGACGGCGAACACGATCGGGATCACGGCGCCGATCGTGAGCCCCGCCTTGAAGAGCGGCAGCGAGGTGAGGGCGTAGCCGAAGAGGAAGGCCAGGCTGACGGCGAGCGCGATCGACGCGCCGTTGCTCCAGCCGAGCGCCGTCGCGATCGTCATGCCGACGACGTCGCCGATCAGGCAGCCCGTCATGCAGTGGACCGTCGCGCTGAAGCTCAGGCGGTTGAGGTTCTTGTCGGTGTCGTGGTCGTGGTGGTCGTGCACGTGGTGAGGCTGCGCAGTGTCGTGCGTCTTCAAGGTCGTCATAGCAGCCAAGACGATCGGCGCCTGCACTGGATGCAAGGCGTGGCGCCCGGTGGGCGCCGTTGCCCAGTCTTGACCAAAGTTCTTCAGTTCGCATCGCGCGGGCCGAACAGGCAGGCATGAACCTCCCCCTGCACCGGTGGCGCGCCACGCTTGCGTTGGCGCTCTGCACCACAGGCTTCGCGGCCGGCCCCGCGCAAGCCCAGTTCGGCCCCCCTTCGTTCGGGGCGATCAGCAGCGCGAGCGGCGACTGGACCGATCCCAACATCTGGGTCACCGGATCAGGGCCCGGCGTCCCGATCTCCGGCGACGCCGTCACGGTCTCGACGGGCCACGACATCGAGCTGACCGGCGACGTCACCGTCGCGGCGTTGACGCTCAGCGACGACAGCGTCCTCGACCTCAACGGCCACACGCTCACCGTGGAAGGTCTGCTCACGATCACGGGGTCGTCTGGCCACGCGCCGGAGCTTCGGTCGACCGGCGCCAGCGGCGACGTGAACGTCCAGTGCCTCGACACGCAGCACGCTGACTTCGTGAACGTCGACATCGGTGTGGTGGACGCCGCCGCGTGCACGCAGACGACGATCCTGCGGCCCGGCACGACGACGTGGACGACCACGACCTTCAGCCAAACGGGCGGCAACGCGTCGATCGCGACCAGCCTCACCGGTCTGTCGCCGACGTTCAACGGCACGAGCCTGCGGCTCGTCGGCGAGAGCTCGATCGACGGCACGCTGACGCTGACGGGCACCGGCCCGCTGACCTTCTTGCCAACGGCCGTCGGGCAGACGTCGCTGACGCTCGGCGGGCTGGTCACGAGCGGGACGCACGCCGCAACCGTCGACTGGTCGGGCATCGACCCGCTGGCCGACGGCGACGCCGCGACCCTGATTCGGGTGCCGAACTCCGCGAGTCTCGCGGGCATCACCTCGGCCGACACGTCGAACACGCTCTTCACCCGTCCCTCGAGCGGCGGCTTCAACCGGCTCGTGGCCACCTACGAGGTGCCGGCGGCGCCGGTGAACAGCGGCGCGGCGCCGTCGGTGTCTGCGTCGCCCGAGGCGGCAGCAGGCTACGTGTTCCCGGGCGAGACGCTCACCTGTGATCCGGGCGTGTGGACGGGCGCCAACAGCTTCACCTACGCCTGGAAGGCCGGGGCGACCACGCTGAGCACCGCCTCGACCTACACGCCGACGGCCGAGCACGTGGGCAGCGACGTCGTCTGCCACGTAACGGCCGTCAACGGCGCCGGTCCGACGGCTGGAACGCTCCCGGCGGCCGTGACCGTTGCCGCGCGCGTGCAGAACACCGCGGCCCCGAACCTCAGCTCGCCGAGCGTGACCGCGGGGACGGCCGACGCAGGCAACGCCGCGCCCGGGCACGTGCTGACCTGCGCGCCTGGAACGTGGACCGGTGCGACGAGCTACGCCTACGCCTGGCGAAGCGGCGCGGACCCGATCGCGGGCGAGAACTCAGCGACCTACACGGTGGTCGAGGCTGACCGTGGCGCCGAGATCAGCTGCCGCGTCACGGCCTCGTCTGCGGCCGACGAGGCCACGGAGGCGTCCGCCGCGTTTGCGGTCCCAGCGCTCCCGCAGGCAGCGTTCAGCGCGCCTGCGCCGACGATCGAGACGCGCGCCACGACGGTCAGCTACACGCTGCAGGCCGGAACGACGGTGGTGGGCTGCAAGCTCGACGGCGTCGCGCTGGACGGCTGCACCAGCGGCCGCGAGCTGGCCGGCCTGCGCGCTGGCCCGCGGACCTTCGCCTTGACAGTGAAGAACGCCGCCGGGACCACGGCGACGTTCGAGCGGACGTTCACGGTCAACGCCAAGCCTGAGGTGACCCTGGCCGGCGTCGCGAAGACCTACCTGCCTGGAGACGCGCTGAACTTCACGATCGAGGCCGTCGACGCCGACAGCGTGTCGTGTCTGGTCACGAGTTCCTTCGGGCTTCGCGTGGAGCTGCCCTGCCAGCTCGGCGCGAACTCCACGCAGGTGCCGAACTTCGACAACTTCGCGACCCTGCGGGTGACGGCAACCAACGCCGCCGGGTCGACGGAGGCTGCGTCGGAGTGGACCCGCGCCTCCGCTCCGTCGCCGTCCCCGACGCCGTGGCCATCAACAACGCCCACGCCGCCGGCGCCCCTTCCGGCGGGCGCAGAACTGGCGCCGATGATCGTCCCGGTCAAGGTCCGGCATCGGCATGAGCTGTCGCGCGACTACTCCGGCGCCGTCCTCGCAGGTGACGGGGTCGCCGCCTACGATGCGAACCGGCGAGCCGTCTCGGTCCGCGCGCCCAAAGCGGGCGTTTACGAGGCGACGTGGACGCTCGGAACGCTGAGCGCGCCGCTTCCCATCTTCGCGTTCGACCCGGCCAAGCTCGGTCTGCCGAAGACGAAGCTCAAGGGCAGCGATACGTCCGACGCCCCGCTGGAATGCAAGGCCGGGCCTGACGGCACGCTCTACGACTGGTATGTCGACAACCGCCGGCTCACCGTGCCCGCGGAGGAGCCCAACGTCCTCCCGGCGGCCGCGGTGCCGGAGCGCGGCATCGTGACTTGCGCCAGCCGCCAGCCCGACGGCAAGTTCGCCTACCGCAAGGTCGCGGTGGCAGGCAGCGCACGGATCGTCGTGACGGTCGACGACGGCGAGGTCGTGGCCTACGCCACAGCCCCGGCCACGGTGTCGTTCACCCAGTACGGGTCGACCGAACGCTCGCGCAAGGCCAAGCGGAGGAAGTCCAAGAAGTCCAAGAGGACCAAGCGGGTCGTCAAGGCCCAGCTCAAGCGCGGCCGCAACGAGGTCAAGACCGTCGACGGCCTTACCCGGCTGACAGCAAACGTCAAGACCGTGGACGGCACGTCCCAGACGAAGCTCACGGTGGCGCTGCCCTAAGCGCGCAGCGTCAGCTCGATGGTCGGGAGCGCCAGCGGCGCCCCGGCCATCAAGCGCCGCAGCGAGGCGAGCGTCGCGCGCGGACCGCGCCGGACGCAGCGAGCAGCGTCAGGAGGCCAGCGC
>JAEZDB010000051.1 GCA_023429855.1 Actinomycetes bacterium | reverse complement strand
CCGACGACGCCAGCACCGGCGTGCCGAACGCCAGCGCGGTCGCGAGCACGCCCGACTGCTCGATCTCGCGGTACGGCAGCACGGCCAGCTGGGCGCGGTCGAAGCAGGCGGCGAGTTCCCCGTCGGTCACAAAGCGCGGCACGAACCGGACGCGGTCGTCGGCAAGCGCCCGCAGCTCGTCGAGGTCGACGCCGCGCGGCTTGCCGACGATCCACAGCTCGGCGTGTGCGTGGACGTCTTTCCAGGCCCGCAGCAGCAGGTCGGTGCCCTTGTAGGGCCGAATCAGACCGAAGCTGAGGACGACCGGCAGCGGTGGTTTGCCGGGGTGGCGGTCGTGGCCGTCAGCCACATGCTGGGGGCGCCCCCAGGGGTTGGCGAGCGTGGGCGTGTGCGCCGGGCCGTCGCTCACGGGCGCAAGCTCTTCGGGCTCAAGCAGCTCGACGGGCAACGGGGAGCGGTGCACGGCGGCCAGGTGGTCGAAGGCGCCGTGCGGGATCACGCGGATCTTGCGCTCGGGCACGCCCGCTTCGTCGATCAGGCGCTGGCGGCCGTGCTCAGAGTGGGCGATCACGACGTTTGCGCGCGCGTAGATCCGCTTCTGGGCCGCCCGCTGGTAGCGGCGGGCCTCACGCGGGAGCACGTCGTGCGCGGTGATCACGACGGGGCGGTTCCGCGGCAGGGCGAAGGCATCGAGCTCCTGCAGCGGCGCCCATTGCAGGTGCGTGATGTGGGCGCCGCGGCTCCGCAGGCGGCGCAGGCCCGCCGGGTGCTCGACGGCCCGCGCGAGCTGGCGCCACCGGTCGGGCAGCGCGGCGGAGTGGCGGTAGAAGTCGCGGTGGACGACGTAGGTGTCGAGGCCGTCCTCGGTGTTGCCCGCGACGGCGGTCGTCCAGTCGCCCGCATCGGTGGTGACGAGCTCTACCTGCGCACCGGCGCGCGCGAGCGCCGTCGCCAGGGCGTGGTCGTACGGCGGCGTGTACGCGGCGGGGTCGACGAGTTGGACGAGCACCGCTGGGGAGTATCGTCGCTGCGGCCGTCTGCCGTCGCCGTGACCGACCTCTCGATCCTCATCGTCAACACGCAGTCGCGTGACCTGCTGCTGCTAGGCCTCGACGCCGTGCAGCGTGAACTGACCGACTCCGGATGGCGGGTGGTACCCGCCGGGGGCGAGCCCCCGGGCCCGAATCTGGGCCGGGCGAAGTTCACGGGGCTCGAGCCAGAGCCGGTGGCGTCGACGACCGGGCGCACCGCCGAGGTCTTCGTGCTCGACAACGCCTCGACCGACGGCTCGGCCGAGGCCGCGCGGGCGCACCCGATCGCGCCTGAGGTGATCGCGCTCGACGCGCGCGTCGGCAAAGCGACCGCCGATTCGATGCTGCTGCGCCGCGCCTCCGGCGTCTACGGCCTGCTGCTCAACGAGGACGCCGAGCTGCAGCCCGGGTCGCTCAAGGCGCTGGTCAGCGCGCTCGACGACGATCCCGAAGCCGCGGCCGTCGGCGCGCGGCTCGTGCGGCCCGACGGCGCCCAGCAGGCGTCGGCCTGGGCGTTCCCGTCGGTCCGCGGCGCCTTCGAGGCGGCGACCGGCCGCCCGGGCCGCGTCGTGCAGTCGAC
Source organism: Actinomycetes bacterium (assembly GCA_023429855.1). Taxonomy (GTDB): domain Bacteria; phylum Actinomycetota; class Thermoleophilia; order Solirubrobacterales; family Solirubrobacteraceae; genus JAGIBJ01. The sequence continues at coordinate 2,052 of JAEZDB010000051.1, read as the reverse complement.
CGGGACCGGCGTGCGGCGCGTCGACTGGGCGCAGTCCGCCGCGCTGCTCGTGCGCGTCCATGCGGCGCGCGAGATCGGCTACTTCGACGAGGACTTCTTCGTCTACTCCGACGAGGTCGACTTCGCCAAACGGCTCGTGAACGCCGGCCACCACGTGCTGTGGACCTCCGAGGCGACCGTCATCCACCACGAGCAGCTCTCGACCGACCTGGCCCGCGCCGAGCGCCGCATCGTCGAGTTTCACCGCGGCCGCGACCGCTACCTGCGCAAGCACCATGCGGCGACCGCGCGCTGGGCGATCACGGTGCTCACCGTGGGCGCCTACGCCGCCCGCGCCGCCGCTGCGGTCGTCCTCCCCGGCCACGATGCCCGCCGAATGTGGCTGCACGTACGCGCCGCGCTCGATCCCAGCCGGGGCGAGGGGCTGCGCGAAGCCGCCGAGGCGTTCAACCGCTCGCGGGGCTGAGCTTCCGTCTGCGCGGGTCGGTGGGCTGTAGCCCGCCGCAAGCGCAGTCGGCGCGCCGATTCTCAGCGAACTCCCAGGAAGCGCTCGGGCTGCGCTTACCCGCGCGCGACAGGGTGGAGGCCTCTTCTGTTCCAGCGAGGTCAACGCACCATGCCCAAGCTCTCTACCGTCACTGCACTCGTCGTCAGCACCGCGGCCGCCGGACTCTGCGGCGCCGTGATCGCCGGCGCGGCCGACTCGTCGAACACGGCCACGTCGCCGACGACCCCCAAGGGCCAGCGCGGTCCGGGTGGTCACGGCTTCGGTCCGGGCCCCGGCGGTCCCGGTGCCCGCGGCGGCCACCGCGGCCCCGGCTTTGGCGCCGAGCTCGCTGCCATCGCCAAGTCGCTCGGCGTCACCGAAGCCCAGCTCAAGGAGGCGCTCAAGGACGCGCGCCCCGCCAAGCCGAAAGACGGCGACAAAGCCGACCGGCGCGACGACCGCCGCGACGCGCTCGCGGCCGCAATCGCCAAGTCGCTTGGCGAGTCGACCGCCGACGTGCGGGCGGTGCTCGACTCGCTGCGCGGCCCAGGTGCCGAGCGCCCGGGTCACCACCATGGCGGTCCCCGCGGCGCCGGCCCCAAGGGCGACGCGTCGGCGTTGATCACCGCCCTCGCGAAGAAGTTCTCGGTCAGCGAGGCGAAGGCGAAGGCCGCCGTCGAAGCTGCCCGCACCGCGCGGGAGGCCGAGCACGAGAAGCGCGAGGCCGCGCGCTACGCCGCCATCGCCAAGTCGCTCGGCAAGGACGCCGACGACGTCAAGCAGGCGTTCGAGGCCAACCGCCCGGCGTTCCCGGGCAAGCCGGGCGCACCCGCGCCGACGACGCCGTAGCGGCGCCTTGCTGGCACCGGCGCGCAGAGACGGCGCGCCGGTCGCTCAGCATCAGCGCTTCTTGGCGGCCAGCACCTTGGCTTTGATGCCGACTGCGACCTTCGGCGCCGCGTAGGGCTGGGCGCGGGCCATCAGCGAGACCTTGACCTTCTTGCCGCGCTTCTTGGCGAGGAGCTTCTTGCCCCGCTTGTTGAACTTGACGCTGACGCCCAAGCTGCGGAGTCCGGCTTTGGGGACGGCCTTCTTGCCCGAGGCGATCACGACGACCTTCTTGCCGACGCGCGCCTTGAGCTGCACCGCACAGACCTTGATCGAGTCGCTGCTGAGCTGGCAGACGACGGCGATCTTGTTCTTCGCGACGACGCCCTTACGCGCCACGCGGGCCGACAGCTTCGGTGTTGGCGTGACGGTCCAGCGGAACGTCTGCGCGGCCGAAGCATTGCCGCCCGCGTCGACGTTGACCGCGACGAGCGTGTGGTCGCCTGCCGTCAGATCCGACAGCGTCAGGCCGTTCGTGCAGTCGACGGTCTTCTTCCCGTCGACGGTGCAGCGGACCGTGCCACCCGGCGGCGGGTCGAACGTGAACGTCGCGTCGGGGCTCGGGCTCTCCGCGGGCGGGGCGTCCTTGATCGTCGGCGGCTTCGGCGCCGACGGCAGCGGTGCGCTCAGCACCGGGTCGGGCGTGAGATCCGGCGTCGGCGTCGGCGTCGGCGTCG
>JAEZDB010000486.1 GCA_023429855.1 Actinomycetes bacterium | reverse complement strand
GGTGCCGGCTCGGGCGCTGGGGCCGGCACGGGAGCGGCGTCCGCTGCAGGTGCCGGCGTCGACGGCTCGGCCGGCTGAGGCGTGGCCGGGGGCGTCGGAGGCTGCGGCCGCATCGATGGCGGTACGGGAATCGGCAGACGGATCGGGGCGCGAACGGGGGTGCGGTCGGTGCGGTCCTCGATAACGGGCAGCGGCTCGACGTCGGTGCGCGTCTCGATCGTCGGCGTCGTCGAACCCGTCGGCGTGCTGAGGTCGGGCGTGGCGGCGCCGGCCGGCGTCGTGATCCCGACCGGCTCGCTGGGAACGTCGCCAGGTGTGGTGCTCGGCGTGGTTCCCGGCGTCGTCTCCTTGGCGTCGTCCTCGACGCGCGCGGCCTTGGCCTTGGCCTCTGCGGAGTCCGGGGTGCTGCCGACGACGGCAGGGGCGATCCCGCCGCTGGGCGCGGTGGTGCCGGGCGCTGCAGCGCTCGTCGGCGCCTGGCGCAAGCGAGCTTGCTGCTGCTCCGTGACGGCTGGACGCGCGGGCGTGGTGACGTGTTTGACCTCGACTGCTGCCCCGGTCACTGCCACGGCCGCGGCGAGTCCGGTCATGGTCTTGGCCGACAGCACGCCGCCGATCGAGATCAGCCCGCCGCCGCTTGCTGCTGCGGCGCCGCCGGCAGCACCACCGGCTGCGGCGCTCCCGGCGTGGGTGCCACCCAGAACGGTCTTGACAAGCAGGATTAGACCGAACGCCGGCGCGAGCATCGCGAGCGCCTTGTTGGTGTCCTTCAGGTCCTGCTGGAACGCGGAGCAGCTCTTGCACTCTTTGAGGTGCCGGCGCGTGGGCGGCGTGAGCTTGTCGACGAGGCCCTCGGCGTGCTGACCGAGCTCAAAGCGAACCTCGTCGCACGAGAGGCGACGCGACTCGGCAGCCTCAGCCAGGCCGACGCGGGCGCGAACGAGCAGCGACTTGACGGCCGCCACGGTGTTGTCCATCGCGAGCGCGATCTGCTCGTAGGAGAGGTCGTCGATCTCGCGCAGCAGGATGGCGGTGCGCTGCGTCTCCGGGAGCGCCTGGATGTCGGCGAGGAGCTGGCGGACTTCGGCGCGCTGGTGCACGGTCTCGGCGGTGCCGATGCGCTCGTCGACGACCGTCATCTCCATGCCCTCGATGCTGGGCATCGGGTCGCGGCGCAGGTGGTTCAGGCAGCGGTTGCGCGCGATCCGGTACAGCCACGGGCGCACGTTGATGGGACGCGTGTCGCCGAGCATGGCGCGGTACGCGGAGGCAAAGACCTCCTGGAGGACGTCTTCGGCGTCGCGGCGGGCCGCCGCGCCGAGCATGTGGCGGCAGAAGGCGAGGAGACGCGCCTGGTAGCGGGCGACGAGGACCTCGAAGGCCGCCTCGTTGCCGCGGCGCACGTGCGCGACGAGGCGCTCGTCGGCTTGCAGCTTGAGCATGGCCGTCGACGCGCGGCCACCACGCGCGGTGCCGAGGGCGTGCTTGCTGCTGAATGCGGAATCGGGGGTGCTCATCGCGTCTTCAATCCAAAACCCAGCCTAGGGTCAGAAGTTGCGCTCCGGGCCCGAGCGGATGCGAGGCGCATCGCCACGGGCTTAGCGGCGCAGCCTTGCGGACTCGGCAGCCACGACCTCGAGCGCGGGCCGTGAGGTGCCGTCCTGCCGGATCAGGCCCGAGTCGAACAGGTCGCCGCAGACGTCGGCGGTCCAGTTGTACTGGTAGACCCGATCGAGCCCTTCGCGTTCGAGCGCGCGGGCGTGAGAGAACATGCGGCGGGTGCCCGTGACCTGGCGCGCCTCGCTGCACGGGCGGGTGCGCGTCGCGGCCACGCCGCCCGTCTCGGTCAGCCAGAAGCGGCTCTTCCGCACGTAGCGGCGGGCGAACCGCATGAGATCACGCGATCGGTAGGGGCCCTTGCTCTCGATCAGCTCGCCGTAGTTGTGCACGCCGATCACCTTGACCAGCGAGCGCTTGCCACCGAGCGCGGTCATGAACCGCTTGAGGTAGCCGCGGTACGTCGCGCGGCCCGTCGACGTCGGACCACCTTGGGTGAGCAGGTCGACGGCGACGATCGTGCAACCCGGGCATGCGGCCCGCAGGTCGAGAAAGTACTGCGCCGCGCGATCGGGGCGCTTGATCGTGGGCTGGGTGCTGTGGTTGGCCTCGTTCCAGGCGCCCCACGTCTTGACGCCCATTGGCCGCAGGAGGGCGACGAGCTTGCGCATCTCGGTGCGGTACGCCGTGCGTGACGGAAGCGCCTCGCGGGCGCCGCCCGGCCCGACCTGCCCGGTGAGGTGCACGAGGGTCTGCACGCCGGCGGCGTTCGCGGCCGTCACGTAATCCACGACCCGTTGACGCTGGACGGGGTCTGACGCGGCGTTCCACGGCACGTTGTAGCGCGTGAGCTTGAGGCCGAGGCTCTGCCACCGCGGGTCGGTGAACATCGGCGTGTGCTGGTCGGCGATCGCGAAGCGCAGCTTGCTCGACGGCGCCTTGGCCACGGCGGCCGTGGGCGCCCCGACGGAGATCAGGCCAGCGAGGGCGAGACTTGCGAGCGTGGCGAGGAGCCAGGGGAGGAGCGGACGTTGCACGTTCGCTCCAGCACCTCGCCAGCTCAGAAGTTGCGGTCGCGCCGGGACCCGCTGACGTCGGCCCGGCGTGCGCGAGATCAGGCGGGCTGGGCCGGGACGGCGACCGGGCCGGCCGCCGAGACCTGCGTGAGCACGTCGAGCGCGAGGTCGCGGTCGCCCGCGACCTGGAGCGCGTCGGCGCTGCCGCCGGGTCCGAGAGCTGAGCGCCATGCGGCCTCGTTGCCGATCAGCGCGCTGGCCGGCTCGGCGTCGAGGTCGCGGGTGAGCCGCGCGGCGCCGTCGGCCAGGGCCACGCGCCAGCGCGTCTCGCCGTGGGCGTCGTCGAGGATCACGCAGTCCACCTCACCAGACTTGTCGGTGATGATGCCGCCGACGGTGGCGCGCAAGATCGCCCCGATGTCGACGTGCTCGCCGGCGAGGGCGTCGCTCCACGCGTGCTGGTAGCCCCAGCGCGCGATCGCGGCGATGGCCGGCAGCAGGGCGCGGGCCTCCTCGGTCAGCTCGTAGTCGACGCGCGGCGGAACCTCGCGGTAACGCGAGCGCGTGAGCAGCTCGTCGTCGACCATGCGGTTGAGCCGCGAACGCAGCTGCTCGGTCGAGATGCCTGGCAGCGTGCGCTGCAGGTCGACGAAGCGGCGCGGGCCGTCGGCGAGATCGCGAATGATCAACAGGGTCCACTTGTCGCCAACGCGATCAAGCGCCCGCGCATCCGGACTCCACTGGTTGTACGGATGTCTTTTGCTACCTAGTGCGGTCACCGTGGCTCCTCCCCAAGAGCGGTTGGCGATGAACGGCGGGGCCCAATTGGTAGGTCCCGCACGAACTCGCGCCAACCATAACGTGCAAACCTCACAGAGACACAACGTTTGGCGGTTGAATGAGTTTTTCCAGGCCATTCGTCCGACACGCGTCCCTCCATTGGGGGACGGTATCACCGCTCACGAGGAGTTTCCATGTCCGATTTGCCGCATGGCGGTCGTTTGGCCGCGTCGCGTCTGGCCCAGCACGGCGTCAGCCACCTCTTCACGCTCTCGGGCGGCCACCTCTTCTCGCTCTACGACGGCGTCAAGCACGAGGGGCTCTCGCTCATCGACGTGCGCCACGAGCAGACGGCGGCCTTTGCCGCTGAGGGCTGGTCGAAGGTCACGCGCACACCCGGCGTCGCCGCGCTGACCGCTGGCCCCGGCGTCACGAACGGGCTGAGCGCGATGGGCTCGGCCCTCACGAACCGCAGCCCGATGGTGGTGCTCGGCGGCCGCGCGCCGCAGATGCGCTGGGGGCAAGGCTCGCTGCAAGAGATCGACCACCTGCCGTTCGTCACCCCGCTGACGCGTTCGGCGCGAACCGTCACTGGTCCAGACGACATCCAGCCCTCGCTCGACGCCGCCTTTGCCGCGGCGCAGGGCCCGCCCGGCGGACCGGCCTTCGTCGACTTCTCGCTCGACCACGTGTTCATGGAGGCTGCGGCGCTCGACACGCCGCCGCCCGCGCTGGCCGCCGAGGCACCGGTCGACGCCGCTGAGCTCGAGCGCGCGATCGCGCTGCTGCGCGACGCCAAGCGCCCGGTGGTGATGGCCGGCACCGACCTGTACTGGGCCCACGGCGAGGACGCGCTCGTCGCGTTTGCCGAGGCGCTGCGCACGCCGGTGTTCACCAACGGCCAGGCGCGCGGGTGCATCCCGGCCGACCACGAGCTCGCGTTCTCGCGCGTGCGGTCCAAGGCGCTTAAGGACGCCGACGTCGCCCTCGTCGTCGGCGTGCCGCTCGACTTCCGCCTCGGCTTCGGCGGGTCGTTCGGCCCCGAGACGCAGATCATCACGCTCCAGCGCGCGCCGTTTGACGCCCAGCCGCCGCGCAGCGCCGACGTCGCGCTCGTGGGCGACATCACGGATGCGCTCACGGCGCTGACCTCGGGCGTGGCTGGCGCCGCAGGCCACGACGCCGGAAACCTCGCCGCGCTACGCCAGGCCGAGACCGAGGCCCGCGCCGCCCAGACCGGCGACCTCACGAGCGACCAATACCCGATCCACCCGATGCGGATCTACGGCGACCTCGTCGACGTGCTCGGCCGCGACGCGATCGTGATCTGCGACGGCGGCGACTTCGCCTCCTACGCCGGCCAGGTCGTCGACCGCTACGAGCCCGGCACCTGGCTCGACCCCGGCCCGTTCGGCTGCCTCGGCGCCGGCCCCGGCTACGCCCTGGCCGCCAAGCTCGCGCACCCCGACCGCGAGGTCGTGATTCTCTACGGCGACGGCGCCTTCGGCTTCAGCGCCATCGAGTTCGACACCCTGGCCCGCCACGGTGTGCACGTGGTCGGCGTGATGGGCAACAACGGCATCTGGGCGCTCGAGAAGCACCCGATGGAGTTCATCTACGGCTACTCGCTTGCCGCCGACCTGCGCCCCGAGACGCGCTACGACGAGCTCGTCAACGCGCTCGGCGGCCAAGGCGAGCTCGTCAAAGACGCCGCCGATGTGCGCCCCGCGCTCGAGCGCGCCCTCGGCGCCAGCGGAACGCCGGCGCTCGTCAACATCGCCACCGACCCCAACACCAAGTACCCGCGTAAGGCCAACCTCGGATGATCGGCGGGGTGTGGCGGCGCCTCGCACGCACGCTGAGCCACCCGTGAGCCTCAATGGCCCAGGGGGCCACCTGCGTTCGCGCGCGGCCCATCGCACGCACGATCCATCCGCCACACGCCGCCGATCCGAGAGGTGGCGTGTGGCGACGCCGGTCCGGGGTTCCTACGCCCGGGCGCTGGGCTTCGCCAAGCCGATCGCGGCGCCGAGCAGGATGTCGTGCTCCGACACCGTGACCTCCTGCAGGCGGAACGCGTCGAGCGCCGCCAGCAGGATCGACAGGCCCGGCACGATCACCAGGGCGCGATCGGGGTGGATGCCACGCACGCGCTGGCGCTCCGGCAGCGGCAGCCGGCGCAGGTGGTCGAGCTGCGCCGCGAGCGTCGCGCGTGAGAGGACGTGGCCGTGGACCCGGGCTGGGTCGTAACGGACGAGCCCGAGGTCGACGGCGGCCGCCTGCGTGGCGG
>JAEZDB010000434.1 GCA_023429855.1 Actinomycetes bacterium | reverse complement strand
GACATGGATTGCCTGTCGTCCCCACCTCAGGCGCTCGGGCCCAATCGCCGCCGGGCGCTACGCCCCGACGGAGGCCGCCGCGGCGACGGCCAAGCGGTCGGCGCGGTCATTGAGCGCCTTGTGCTCGTGGCCGGCGCCCGTCTGGTGCCCGCGCACCCAGTGCCAGCGCACCGCCTGCAGACGCTCGACCTCTGCGTCGAGCGCCATCACGAGATCCTGGTTCGCAACCGGCTTGCCCGCGGCGGTCTTCCAGCCCTTGCGTTTCCAGCCGGCGAGCCAGGTCGTCATCGAGTTCACAAGCAGCTGCGAGTCGGTCACGACGCACACCGACGCGTCGTCGGGCAGCGACCGCAGGCCGTTGAGCGCGGCAGAGAACTCCATCCGGTTGTTGGTGGTCTGCGGCTCCCCGCCCGACAGCTCGATCGGCTCGCTGCCATCGGGCGGCACGACGATCGCCGCCCAGCCGCCCGGCCCCGGGTTGCCGCTGCAGGCGCCGTCGGTCCAGATCAGCGTCTCTCCGGGGCGCTGCTCGGCAGGGGCTTCGACGATGCGGGTACGGGGGCGACGAGCAGGAGGCACGCGCCGGATGGTAGGCGCCCGCCGGGCGGCGGGCGCTGAGGCCGGTCGGCGTCGTCAGGCAGGAAGGGAACCCGCAGGGCCGGGGAGCCCGCTGGGCTGCTCCACCGCGTCGCGGATGACCTCGTCGCTCGGGGCTTCGGGATCACGCTCGTCGGGGAACACCTCACGGACCCATCCCGCCAGCTCCTTGAGCGCGCGGCGCGCCTCGGGGTTGGCCATCCACATCGGGACGACGTGGCCCTGGCCCTCGTAGGTCTGCAGCTCGACCCGTCCGCCGGCCGCGCCGATGCGGTGGGCAAGGTCGACGCCGTCGTCGAGCAGGATCTCGGCGTCGCCGACCTGGATAAGCGTTGGCGGCAGCGCCGCGAGCTGCTCGGGGGAGGCGTAGAGCGGCGAGTTGTGCCAGTCGGCGCGCTCGGCAAGGTCAGGGACGAGCGCACGCGCGATGCGGTCGAGCACGGAGCCGCCGATGAAGAACTCGGTCTTGGCGTTGGACTGCCGCGATGGACCGCCGTCGCAAAGGTCGACCCACGGCGAGAGCAGGATGAGCCCCGCCGGTGCGGGCAGGCCCTGCTCCTGGGTGGCGAGCCCGACGTAGGCCGCCAGGTTGCCGCCGGCGGAGTCGCCGGCGACGAGGATCGCCTCAGGCGGATAGCCCTCGTCGAGCAACCCGCGGTAGGCCGCGAGGCAGTCGGCCTGGCAGGTCTGGATCGAGCCTTCGGGCACCATGCGGTAGTCGACCGAGACGACCGGGGTCGACAGAACCTGCGAGAGCCGCGAGGCGAGGTTGCGGTGGGTGGCCGGCGAGCCGATCACGAAGCCTCCGCCATGGAAGTAGAGGACGACCCGCTGGTGGGGGTCGACGTCGCGCGCACGCGGCGCACGCGTCCATTCGACCCGGACGCCGCCCACGGTGCTGCGCTCGATCTTGGTGCCACGCAGGGCCGGGGCCGGGGCGCCCAGCATCCTCCGGCCGAAGACGACGCCGCGGCTGGTGGGGCGGAACGCGGCGACGGTCGGGTAGATCGTGGCGCGCATAAAACGGCGGTGCCGCAGACTCTGCGGGCTGGCCGGTCCGAAGCGCCGCAACACGAGGCCGTCGCGCTCCTCACGGTGCTGTTCGAGGGCGTATCGAGCAGGGGACATCTACCGCTTGTATCGCACCGCCGTGCCTCTGTCACGCCTGATGAGGCAGACTCAGGCCCGACGACCCGGTGTGCCGCTCGTGCGGCGTGCCGACCACGAGGAGCTGCTCCGTGCCCACGCTCGAACGCGACGGCGACGTCTTCATCCTGAATCTCGGCGACGACGAGAACCGGTTCAACCCGCCGTGGATCGCGGGGCTCAACGCCGCGCTCGACGAGGTCGAGGCAGCTGAGGGCGCGAAGGCGCTGGTCACCAAAGCCGACGGCAAGTTCTGGTCGAACGGCCTCGACCTTGCGTGGATCGGCGAGCACCAAGACGAAGCGCAGGCCTTCATCGACACCGTGCACGAGCTGTTCGCACGGGTCCTGCTCTTCCCGGCTCCCACGGTCGCAGCGATCCAGGGGCACTGCTTCGCCGCCGGCGCGATGCTGGCCACCGCGCACGACCTCAAGGTGATGCGCGAGGACCGCGGCTTCTGGTGCACGCCCGAGGTCGACATCCACATTCCGTTCACCCCCGGGATGGCCGCGCTGCTGCAGTCGCGACTGGCGAAGTCGACGGCGCACGAGGCGATGACGATGGGGCGCCGCTACGGCGGCAAGGACGCGCACGCGTTCGGCATCGTCGACCACGCCGCCAAGGAAAGGGCGCTCCACGAGTGGGCGGTGGGTCGCGCGGCAGCGTTGGCCCACAAGGACGGGGTGACGATGGGTCGGATCAAGGAGCGGATGTACGGCGACGCCGCCGCGGTCCTGCGGGACCCCGCGTCGAACCGCCTCGGGGCCTAGGCGCGCGCCCGCCGTGGACATCCGGCTCGCTCGCCTGGAAGACCTCGGCGCCATCGTCGCGATCTACAACGCGTCGATTCCCGGGCAGAAGTCGACGGCAGACCTGGAGCCGGTCACCGTCGAGTCGCGGATGGCGTGGTTCGTGATGCATGCGCCCGACCATCGCCCCATCTGGGTCGCCGACCGCGGTGGGGAGGTCGTCGGCTGGCTTAGCTTCAGCGACTACTACGGGCGACCGGCCTATGACTCGACCGTCGAGGTCGGCGTCTACGTGGCTCCGCAGGCGCAGGGGCAGGGGATCGCGCGGGCGCTGACCGAGCACGCGATCTCAGCCGCGCCCGCGCTGCGCGTGCGCACGCTGCTGTGGATCACGTTCGCGATCAACGAGGCCAGCACGAGACTGGCCGAATCGCTCGGCTTCGTCCGGTGGGGGCTGTTGCCCAAAGTGACGGAGCTGTCGGGTGTGCGCCGCGACATTGCGATCCTCGGGCTGGAACTCGCCGACCCGGACTGAGGCCGGGCCGCGACTGGCTACTGCCCGGCGACGCCTTCGACGTAGCTCGCGACGGCGCTGATCTGTTCGGCGGTGAGGCGGTTCTTGAACGCCGGCATCGAGCCGTCGCCGTTCGTGACCTTCTCCGTGACGACCGCGGCGCTCGGCTTGACGTTGTCGAGGTTCGGGCCGATCGCGCCCTTGGCGTCGGCGGCGGCGAGCGTGTGGCAGCTGCTGCAGTTCGCGTCCTTGAAGATCTGGTCGCCGGTGGAGGCCGTGATCGTCGCCCCACCGCCGCCCGAGCCGCTGCTGCCGGAGTCGCCGCCGTCGTCGCTGCCGCAGCCCGCAATCAGGGCGACGGCGCCGGCGGCAGCGAGGACGCTGGCCGTGCGGAGGAGGGCGGAGCCGGAAGCGGAGGGGAGCGACATGCCCGACATCCTGCCGGATCACGCGGCAGGTGGCCACCGGTGCTTGCTCTCTCGGACGTTGCCGGGCAGACTCAGGCGCCATGAGTGGCACCGCGCCCAAGCCGAAGAAGGACAAGGACAAGAAGGGCGGCAAGGCCCGCAAGGGCGCTAAGGCCCAGCAGGCGGGGTCGCCGATCGCCGATCTGCTGGCCCACACGGCCGCGCTGGCGCCGCTCGCGCAGGAGCGTGCCGATGCTGGCGCCGAGCTCGCGAAGCAGGTCGAGCTGGTCTGGAACGCGGACTGGACGCCGCCGGCCGGGCGCAAGGACCCGGTCACGATCCTCGAAGCGGAGTCGGCGCAGCGGATTCAGTCGCTGGTCCCGATTCGGTACGGGCGGATGCTCGTCTCGCCGTTCACGTTCTTCCGCGGCGCGGCAGCGATCATGGCCGACGACGTTGCTCCGCTGCCCACGAGCAATCTGCGCGCGCAAAGCTCGGGCGACGCGCACCTCTTGAACTTCGGGGTGTTCGCCGCGCCCGATCGCCGGCTCGTGTTCGACCTCAACGACTTCGATCAGACGCTCCCCGCCCCGTTTGAGTGGGACCTCAAACGCCTAGCGGCGAGCTGCGTGATCGCGGCGCGCGACGTCGATGCGGGCGAGGACGTTGCGCGGTCGGTCGCGGCGGCGGCCACCGACGCCTACCGCTGGGCGATGTGGCGCTTTGCCTCCTTGCGCCACCTCGACCTCTTCTACCACCGCCTCGAGGTGTCCGACGACCTGCCGCTGCTGAGCAAGTACGCCGACAAGGAGACCCTCTCGCGGATGCGCAAGGACTTCGCGAAGGCGCAGACCCGGACGAGCGTCGGCTCGCTCGAGCGGTTCGCCGAGCGGCTCCCAGACGGGCGCTTTCAGCTGCACGAGGAGCCGCCGCTCGTCGAACGGCTCTCAGGCCATCACGTGCTCGATCTCGTCAAAGAGGACTTTGAGCGCTATACGCGCACGCTCGACCCGGAGAAGGCGGCGGTCATCAAGCGCTACCGCTTCCAGGACGTGGCCCGCAAGGTCGTCGGCGTCGGCTCCGTCGGGATCGAGGCCTACATCATCCTGCTCGTCGGCGATCGCGACGACGACCCGCTGTTCCTGCAGCTCAAAGAGGTCAAGGAGTCGGTGCTCGCGCCCTACGCCGGGCCGAGCGTCTACGAGCACCAAGGCGAGCGCGTCGTCCGCGGGCAGAAGATCATGCAGACCGCTGGCGACATGTTCCTCGGGTGGCTGAACCACGCGGGTGAGGGCAGCCCCGACTACTACGTGCGGCAGCTGCGAGACAAGAAGGGCTCGGTCAAGATCGAGCGCCTCAATGCGTCGGGCCTGCGGCTGTACGCCGAGGAGTGCGGCGCGGTGCTCGCTCGCGCCCACGCTCGCTCTGGCGACGCCGCCAAGATGGCCGGCTACCTCGGCACGGGCCCGGAGATCGTCGACGCGATCACCGAGTTCGCCGCCAAGTACGCCGACCAGAACGAGCAGGACTACCAGGCGCTGCTGCAGGCCGAGGCCGACGGGCGCATCGAGGTGCAGCGCGGACTCTGAGCCGGCAGCCGCGAGCCAAGGCGCGGCAGCCAAGCGACGTACGATGGTGCGGTGAAGGTCTCGCGGCGGTCGGCCGTTCCCCCGTTTGCCGTGATGGAGGTGCTCGCCGCGGTCGGCGAGCGCCGCGACGCTGGCCTGCCCGTGTACTCGCTCTGCGCTGGAGAGCCGGGCGGCGGTGCTCCCGCCGACGTACGTGAACTCGCGGCGGAGCTGCTGCGGTCGGGTGCGTCGCTCGGCTACACCGCGGCCCTCGGCGTCCCGGCCCTGCGGCAGTCGCTCGCACGCCACTACGAGCGCTGGTACGGCCTCAGCGTGGATCCGGCGCAGATCGCGATCACGACGGGGTCCTCCGGCGCGTTCGTCCTGGCGTTCTTGGCGGCGTTCGAGCCCGGCGACCGCGTCGCGCTCGCGCGGCCGGGCTACCCGGCCTACCGCAACATCCTGGCCTCACTCGGTTGCGACGTCGTCGACATCCCCTGCGGCGCCGACACGCGCTACCAGCCGACTCCCGAGCTGCTGGAGTCCGCGGTGGACGCGGGAGGCCCGCTGGCCGGCGTGATCCTCGCCTCACCTGCGAACCCGACGGGCACGATGGTCGACCGCGACGAGATGGCGGCGCTCGTGGCCTGGTGCGATGCCAGGGGCGCCCGCCTGGTCAGCGACGAGATCTACCACGGGATCACCTACGGCGAGCAGTCGGCGACGAGCGCCTGGGAGCACGGTGCTTCGCCGATCGTCGTCTCGTCGTTCTCCAAGTACTGGGGCATGACCGGCTGGCGGCTGGGCTGGGCGCTGCTGCCCGAAGACCTCGTTGCGCCAGTCGACGCGCTCGCGGGGAACCTCGCGCTCTGCCCGCCCGCGCTCGCGCAGCATGCAGCGGTCGCGGCGTTCACGCCTGCCTCGTACGCAGAGGCCGAAGCGGCGGTAGCCAGCTATCGCGAGCACCGCACGCTCGTGCTGGGGCAGCTCCCGGCGCTCGGCTGGGGCGAGACGGCCCCGGCAGACGGCGCGTTCTATGTGTACGCCGACGTGGCCGAGCAGATCGCGGCCAGCGGCGCTCCGGACTCCGTCGCGTGGTGCAAGCGCCTGCTCGACGAGACGGGCGTGGCGCTGACGCCTGGCACGGACTTCGATGCCCCTGGCGGCGTGGGGTGGGCCCGCCTGTCGTTTGCAGCGGACCGAGCCGTCATCGAGCAAGGGCTCGAGAGGCTCGCAGCCTGGCGGCGCTGACCGAAGTCAGGCCGCCGGGCGTGCGGAAGCGGGTATCAGTCGAGAACCTGGACCTGGGTGGCCGAGGGGCCCTTGGGGCCGGCCTCGGTCTCGTACGAGACCTTGGCGCCTTCGTTGAGCGCGCGGATGCCCGAAAGTGCGGAATAGTGCACAAAGAGGTCCTTGCCCTGATCGTCGGGCGCGATGAAGCCGTAGCCCTTTTCGTCGCTGAACCACTTGACGGTTCCTGTAGCCATGGGTAGGCCTCCTTCGGGTCTGGCAACTCCTGTGGCGAGAACTACCGCCGGCGGAGAGGTAAAGGAAAAAATTGCCCGACCCACGACAGAGCCTATTGATCTGAGGCCGGGAAACGTACCCCGGTCACGACTTGGCTACGCGGGGCGACGCTCCGAGGCCGTCGCGACGACGCCCGCATCCGAGGCGAGGCCGATGAAGAACGTCCGCAGCATCGTGCCGAACAGCTCGTTCGGGGTCGTGTCGTCGAGGAGCTGTTCGATGGCGACACCGTGGGCCATCGCGAAGGTCATCCGGGCGACGAGGTCGGGCGGGATCGTGGGTGTGATCCCGGCCTCCGCGAGCCGCCGCTCGAAGATGTCCGTCACCCCGGCACGCAGCGCGTCGGTCCGGGCGAGCAGTTCGCGGCGGAACTCCGGGTGCCGTGCGGCGTGCGAAGAGAACTCCAGAAAGAGCCGGCACCAGGCTTCATCGCCGCGCAGCGTCGCGAGGAAGTCGATCCCGACCTGCTCGGCCTGCGCGGTGATGGCATCGCGGTTCGAGGTGAGCCGTTCGATGGCGGCAAGCCGCTCAGCAAAGTGCAGGTCGAGAAGGTCCAGGAACAGCGCCTCCTTCGTCTTGAAGTTCGCGTAGAAGGCACCCTTGGTGAAGCCCGCGTCGGCGGCGATGTCGTCGATCGAGGCGCCATGCAGGCCCTTCTCCGCGAACACGCGGACGGCCGACGCAAGCAGCGCGTCGCGGGTGGCGGCTTGCTGCTCCTTGCGCGTGAGTCGAGGCGGGGCGGTCATGCCGCCATGGTGGCAAGGGGTGCCGCAGCAGGGGTGCGCCGGCCCGCGATCCGGACCCGCGTGCGGTCGCCCGGGGTCAGGGTGATGAGCCGACGGGCGGTGCGTTCGGCGGCCGGTTTGACGGGCTGCAGGTCGAGCTGCTGGATCACGGCGGGGAGGACCTGCTTCATCTCGTAGAGCGCGAAGCTCGCGCCGAGGCAGCGGCGGATGCCGCCGCCGAACGGGATCCACGTGTAGGTGCCGGGCTTGGAGTCCAGGAACCGCTCGGGCTTGAACGCGTGCGGGTCGGGGTAGATCTCCGGGTTCGTGTGGACCAGCTGGATGCTGCAGGCCACCCTGGTGCCGGCGGGGAGGTGGAAGCCGCCGAGTTCCACGTCGGTCTGCAGGTCGCGCACCACGACCGGCAGTACGGGGCGCAGGCGGAGCGTCTCGCGGATCACGGCCTCCAGGTACTCCGCCTTGCCCTCCGCCAGCTCGGCTTGGAGGCGCGCCAGCTTGTCGGGGTGGCGGATGAGGCGTTCGATCGCCCAGCTCAGCGACGTCGCCGTCGTCTCGTGGCCGGCGACGAGCAGCGTGAGGAGCTCGTCGCGCAGCTCGCGGTCGGTGAGCGGCTGGCCCTCTTCGTCTCGCGCGAGCATCAGCAGCGAGAGGATGTCTTCGCGGTCGGCGAGGTCGCCCGCTTCGCGGCGGCGGGCGAACTCGGCGAAGAGGGCCTCGTCGGCCGGTGCGAGCATCTTCTTCACGTGGCTCAGCTCGCGGTACTTGTGCGGGCCGAGCGCCGCAAGCGCGATGAAGGTCGACGGCTGCATCACGCGGTCGAGCAGGGTGAGCAGCAGCGCCCGCACGTGGTCGAGCTCGGCGCCTTCCTTCATGCCGAAGACGGCGCGCATGATCACCTCCAGGGTCACGTCTTGCATGCGCGGTGCGAGCTGCAGCTCTTCGCCGACCGGCCAGGTCTCGACCTCGCGTTCGGCGGCCTCGCGCATGATGTCGCCGTAGCGGGCCATCCGCTCGCCGTGGAACGCGGGGAGGAGGAGCTTGCGCTGGCGCATGTGGTCCTTGCCGTCGAGCAGCAGGACCGAGCTGTCGCCGAGGAGCGGCAGGAGGATGCTGTTGGCGCTGCCGGCGTGGAATACGTCGGGCGAACCGGTAAAGACCTGTTTGACGAGCTCGGGCGTCGCCACGACGACCCACGGCTTCTCATCGGCGATGTGGACGCGGAACACGTCGCCATAGCGCGCGTGCTGCTTGGCGAAGTACGGCAGCGAGCGCGTGAAGAACCCGAGCGCTTGGACGCCGCGCGGCGTGCGCGGTCCAGGGACAGTGGTGTTGGCGGCGGTGGCGGGCAAGGCGTCTCCCAGGGGGTAGGCGACCGAAACGAGTCGCGTACTCAACGGTATCCGGATACTCATCGGTATGCAAGTCTTGGTAGCCCTGAGCCCTGCTCAGGGTTGCAGGGCGAGTCTGCATATCTGACCGGGTTGGGCGCGCCAGGCGTCCCGCGAACGGGCGACGCGGCTGTCAGTGTCAAAAAGTCGGCGATATTCACACAGCTGTCATCAGATGCGCTACGGTCTGTGGTGCGAGTCACGGACGACCCGCCTCGCTCAGTCCCGCCGAGCTAGCTCGTCCCATAGCTGGAGGTCTCCGTTGTCCCGTCTGTTTCAATCGCTGCGCCGAGGTGCGCTCGCCTGCGCGCTCGTCGGGGCCGCGGCCGGCGTGGCTGCCGGCCCGGCAAGCGCCGCAAGTCTCTCGAACGCGGCCAAGTGCAAGTTCCCGCTGACGGGCACCGTGCCGGCGACGCTGTCGGTCTCTGGTGCGCTGCCAACGGAGATCCCTGAAGGCGTGCCCACGGGCGCCATCCCCCTCGACGTCAATCTCGCCTTCCCCGACACGCGCGGCCAAGGCCAGGGGCTCTCGCCCGGTTTCAGCCTCTCGGGCGTGATCAACCTGCGGCTCGCGGTCAAGAACCCGAGCGGGTTCAGCCAGACCGTGCCCGTCCAAGTGCCGATCAGTCCCGTGACCGTGCCTGCCAACAGCTCGACGGGCTACCTGCCGTTCGATGTCGCCGGCACCGGCACGCTGCCGTCGCTCAGCTTTGACGAGCAGGGTGAAACCTCGCTCGACGTCGTCAGCTTCATTCCCAACCTGACCTTCTCCATCGACGGAGAGGCGCCGGGCTCGGTCGGTACTCCTCCGACAGGCATCGACCGCGAGCCGTTCATCGACTCCGACGGCGACCCCGCCACGGCCGACATCCCATGCCGCTTCGAGCCGAAAGTCGACGCCGTCAACCTCGCGAAAATCGATGTGGCGCCGCTCGCGTGCCTGCCGGTGATCCTGCCGCCGGAGACGCCGACGGCGGTGCCGTTCCAGTCCGGCGATGTCGGACCCACGTCGGTGCGCCTGCGCTGGGGTAAGCCCGAGGTACCGCGCTGCGGCACGTCGACGGCGAAGTTCCGGGTCACGGGGGCCGGCAAGACCGTCGAGGTTCCGGCCACGCAGACCGACACCCTTGTCGAGGGCTTGCAGCCGAACACCGGCTACAGCTTCCAGGTCGTGGCACTCGACGAGTCGGGCTTCGCTTCCCAGCCGCTCACGATCAGCGTGAGGACCGCCGGCGTGGTTTGCACCGACGATCTGAAGCCGCCGCCGACGCCGGTTGCTCTGCCGCTGGGCAATGCCGACATCGGCGCAACGACGGTGACACTGCGCTGGCAGCCCGGCGAGGAAGGGCTCTGCCCGACCGAGAACCTGACCTCGTACTCGATTACCTACGGCACGAAGACGGTCACCGTGCCCGGGACGCAGAACACCTTGCTGGTGACGGGGCTGACGCCGTCGACGGCGTACGCGTTCGAGATCCGCTCGGTGGCCGCAACGGTCAGCTACTCGCGTGCACCGCTCGTGGTCAACGTGACGACCGACCCGAGCGTGATCGTGACCCCGATCTCCTACGACTACGACCTGGCGGGCTCGACCACGCTCAAGACGCTGACGAAGGGCACGCTGCAGCTGCGCGGCCAGATCAAGGCGCAGCTCACGCTCGCCACCGGCGCGGTGAGCGCCGACCTGATCCTCAACGACACGTCGGGCCGCCTGGTGGCCGCGGGCTTCCTGCCGGTCACCGCCAAGGTCGGCTTTGCACCGTCGGGCAAGACGACCGGTTCGCTGGTCGACGGCGTCCTGAAGACGAACTCGAAGGTCCGGATCAAGGTCAAGGAGATCAAGCTCTTCGGTGCGATTCCGCTGGCTGGCGGCAACAACTGCCAGACGAAGAACCTGTCCGACATCAACCTGCAGTCGACGCAGGCTGAGTTCCTGCCGCTCACCGGCGGCCCGCTGGCGGGCAGCTACAAGATCAGCGACCTCAACGGCTGCGGCGCCCTCAACGGCCTCGTCTCGCCGCTGACGGCCGGCGGTGGCAACACCATCGCGCTGAACCTCACGCCGAAGGGCGCGACCTTCTAGGTCACGGGCTGCCCAGGGGGGGGGGGCGCGC
>JAEZDB010000398.1 GCA_023429855.1 Actinomycetes bacterium | reverse complement strand
CCGCGGGGGCGCCCGCGCCGGCCTGCACGTGACCCAGGCCCTGGCCGGGGACGATCGTGTCGCCCTCTTCGACGAGCAGGTCGACGAGCACGCCGTCGCCAGGAGCCGGCAGCTCCATGTCGACCTTGTCGGTGGAGACCTCGAGCAGCGGATCGCCATCAGCGACCTGCTGGCCCTGTTCGGCGATCCAGCCCAGGACGGTGGCCTCGGTGACCGACTCGCCGCCGCTGGGGGCGATGATCTCGAGCAGCTGGCCGCTGCCGGCCGCAGGGGCCGGGGCCGTCGCCTCGGAGTCGCCGGAGTCTTCGCCGCCCGAGTGGCCCTCGGAGGTCGCGAGGTTGCCCGCGCCCGCCTCGGTGGAGATGCGCGCGAGCACCTGGCCGACCTGCACGTCTTCGCCCTCCTGCGCGAGGATCTCGACGACCGTGCCCGACGCGGGAGACGGCATCTCCGCATCGACCTTGTCGGTCGAGATCTCGACGAGGATGTCGTCGACCGCGATGGTCCCGCCCTCCTGGACGCGCCACTCGAGGATCGTTCCCTCGGTCACGGAGTCGCCCATTTGCGGCATGACGACGTCGATCGTCGTTTGGGTGGCCATCTACTTGCTCCTGAAGGTCGCGCCACCGGTGCGGCGCAGTCGCATGAATTCGTAAGTCCCGATGAATGGGCCGACTCCGCCGAGGACCGCGACGGCAAGCGCAGTCCGCATCGGAAGAAGTCGCTGCCGAGCGAACGTCACGCAGACCAGCGACAGGCCGATCCACAGCAGCCCGTGGGTCCAGGCGAGCGCTGCTCGGAAGTCGCTTTCTGGCGCGCCGGTCGCCAAGAGCACCAGCATCGTCGCGTAGACGACCGAGTGCAGCAGCGAGAGGGGTGCGAGCACCCGGACGACGCGCTCCTGGCGCAAGTCCATCTGGGTGACCGCGACGCTCACTACTTCAGCAGCTCCGCCATCGCACGCAGGGGCGCGTCGGCCTCTTCAGGCCAATCTGCCGGGTCTGCCGGCCACCATGCGTGCGCGTCGTGCTCCTCGTCCATTACGAGATCGGCGTCGGCGCCTTCCGGAATCCAGGCGACCCCAACGACCAGCACCATCGTACTCGGATTGCGTACGACCGCCCGGACCGTGAGCCGATCTGGAACCAGCGCCCACTCTTCCTCGAGTTCGCGAACCAGCGTGAGCGCGGGGTTCTCGCCGACTTCGACCGCGCCGCCTGCGCCAAGCGCCCAGCGTCCAGCCCACGTGGACAGCCACTGCGCGCGGCGGCCTGCGAGCCAGGCGCCGTCGGCCCGTCGCACGATGCAGAGCGCCGAAAGCGCGCCGCCGCCGTCGCCGTCGAGGAGGCGCAAGGCCCACCGCGTGGGCTGCAGTTCGAGCTGCACGCCGCCGTCGTCGGTCGGGGCCAGATCGACGAACCGCGCTGCCAGGCCGTCGTGGCTCGGCGATCCGCGCCGCGCCAGTGCCGCGATCTTCTCGTCGGCCTGCTCGGCCTGCGCCGCCGTCGGCTGAAACACGTCGTCGCGCCAGACCACCTGCACCTGTTCCGGGGTCCAGTGCCCGTGGGCAAGGATTCCGGCGGTCAAGTCCATGCGGGTGACACTATCGGCCGTTTGTTTCAGAAGACTTCAGGGGCGGTTGCGCCCGCCCGCCAGCCTGGCTGACGTTCAGTCGACTTCGACGGTGAGCGACGTGCCGTAGGCGCGCTCGAAGAGCTCGGTCTCGCGGGCGGCAGCCCAGCGGGGCACCTGGGCCTCTCCGTCCGACACGAGGCCGAGGCGCACGTCGCCGTCGCCCTGCGCGGTCACGTTGACGGCACGCACGGCGCCGTCGCGGCCGCGCTCGAGCCCCTCAGCGAGGCGCAGCAGCGTGGTGATGCGCTGCAGCCGGCCGGTGTCGCCGGAGTGCAGCAGGGGCGCGAAGACGCCGGGCGTCGGGTTGCCGCGACGGTGGTAGCGGCACGCCTGGGCGACGATCGCCGTCTCGGCGGGGGAGAACCCGGGCAGACCCCCGCTGGTCAGGATGTAGCGGACGTGGCGATGGTGGTCGTCGTAGTCGAGCTTCATACCGATGTCGTGCAGCTGGCAGGCGGCCCACAACAGCTCGCGCTCGTGCGGGTCGTCGTCCTGCAGTTCGAGGCCGACGAGCTGGTCGAACATCGACAGGCCGAGGTACGTGACGTGGGCGATGTGCTCGGCGCCCGTGTCGTAGCGGTGGGCGAGGTTCTCCACGCCGCGGCGGCGCACGTCGTCGACGAGCGGCGGCTCGGTGCCTTTGCCGACGAGGCGGTCATCGCTCGCGGGGTCGCCGTGCTGCTCAGCGATCAGCACGCCCTCGCGCAGGCCGTACTCGGTCGATTCGAGGTACTCGGCGCCGCAGGCCTCCATCGCGGCGGCGATCACGACGGCGCCCGCGAGGATGATGTCGGCTCGCGACGGCTTGATCCCGCGCATGCGAGCCCGGTCGGCCGACGGGCGTCGCCGCATCTCCTCGATCAGCTCGTCGAGCGAGTCGCGGTCGAGCTTGACGCCTTGGGCGCCGCCGACCATCGGGTGCCCGTGCAGGTCGAGCGCGGCCGTGGCGAGGTTGCGAACCGCGCCGCCGATGCCGACAAGCCGGTCGCCCGTGGAACCGATCCACTCCGCGCGGCTGAACTCCTTGAGCGCGTGGTCGCGCAGCGCGCGCACCTCCCCGCGCGACGAGGGGCCGCCCGGCGGCAGGAACGCCGCCGTCGTGCGCACCGCGCCGAGCAGCCACGACTGCGCGTGCTTGGGCTTGCGGTTCTTGACCGCGGTGAGCTGGAGCGAGCCGCCGCCGATGTCGAGCACGGTGCCGTCGGTGAGCGTGGTCGAGTTGATCGCGGCGACGTAGCCGTACCACGCCTCACGCTCGCGGCTGATGACGTGGATGTCGATCCCGCAGCGCTTCTTCGCCAGCGCGACGATCTCCTTCTGGTTCGTCGCTTCGCGGATCGCGCTCGTTCCGATGGCCTTCACGTGCTCGGGCGACACCTCCGTCGCCGCGAGAAAGCCCGCGAACACGTCGAGCACGTCGACCGCACGCTGGAGCGCCTTGGGTCCGAGGGAACCGTCGTCTTCGACGCCAGCAGCGAGGCGCACCGGCTCGCGGATCTCATCGGAGCGGCGCCACCAGGTCTCGGTCGACTCGAAGACCACGAGCCGGAACGAGTTCGACCCCAAGTCCAAGATCGCTCGACGTGTGATCTCCTCGGCCACGAACCGTCGAACTTACCGAGCGGACCGGGCGCCGTAGCGCTGGTGTTGGCTCGACCGCTCGGTCAAGCCGGCGCCACCCACGAGCCGGGGACGAGGTCCTCGGTCCCGTCGTCGAGGTAGCGCACGTGGGCCTTGTGGCCGCCGTCGTAGTCGCGCGCCCACACCACGAGCGTGGCGGTTCGGGCGAGTTCGGCGGGCTGGCCGGGCGGCAAGACGGTTGCAAGCCCCGTGCCCTCGGGCGCCGCACCCCGCCAGACCTGCACGAAGGGGTTCTCGGCGGCCTGCTCCCCGATCGTGGTCGGCTCCTCGTGGCCCGGTTCGACGATCGTCTCTGGCGGCAGGCCGAGCAGCACCTCGAGGACGGAGTGCTGCAAGTCCTCGAGCGTCGTGTGGCCGGGGCCGCGCACACCGCCGACCGAACCGCGAAACAGCGTGTCGCCCGTAAACACGTGGTCGGGCCCGCCGTCGCGGTCGCCCGCGGCTTCACGGACGACGAAGTTCAGCATCCCGGCGGTGTGGCCCGGCGAGTGGAGCGCGATGACCTCGAGGTTGCCGATGCCGGTGAGGTCGCCGGGAAGGATCGTCTGGCTGACGCCCATCATCTCCTGCGCCTCGAGTGGGTGCGCCTGCACCGGCGTGCCGGGATAGAGCTCGAGGATGTGGCCGAGGCCGGTGATGTGGTCGCCGTGGTGGTGCGTGAGGAGCACGCGCTCGAGCGTCAGTTCCTCGCTGGCGATCACCGCCAGCAGGTGGTCGATGGGTTCGCCGCAGTCGATGAACGCCGCGTGGTTCGTCGAGGGGTCGACGACCAGGTAGCTGTTGGAGACCCAGTCGTCGCTCCGCTGAGAGATCACCCGCATGCCCATGCGGGGGAGCCTAGGGGCATCGGTCCTCTCCACCCGCCCCCGGAGGGCCAGTCGACCTGTTTCAACCACGGATATGGCGGTTGGATCGGGTTGATTCGCGCGCTGGGGGCCAATCGACCCGTTTCGACCACGGGTATGGTGGTTGGATCGGGTTGATTCGCGCGCTGGGGCTAGGACGCGCGACCTGAGTGCGCCCGCCACGCGGCCTGCAAGCCTGCGGGCGTGAGGCGCTGCCGCGCCAGCACGGCCTTGAGCGCGTCGACGCAGCGCGGGTCAAAGCCCTCGCCCGACTCGCGTTCGATCACTTCGAGGGCGCGGTCGGCGGGCCAGGCGACGCGGTACGGCCGCTGCGAGGTGAGCGCGTCGAACACGTCGGCGACGGCCAGGATGCGCGCCTCGATGTGGATCTGGGAGGCGGGGTGGCCGTTGGGGTAGCCGCCCCCGTCAAGCCGTTCGTGATGCGCCTCGACGAGGTGGAGGACGCGGTCGTTGAACTTGCCGACGTCGTGCAGGATCCGCGCGCCTTCGCCCGGGTGCCGCTTGATCACCTCGTACTCGGCGTCCGTGAGCTTGCCGGGCTTCTTGAGGATGCCGTCGGGGGTCTGGAGCTTGCCGATGTCGTGCAGCAGGCCGCCGGCCGCCAGGTCGCGCAGGCTGGTCGCGTCGAGCCCGAGCTGCTCGCCCATCCGCACGGCCAGGGTGGCGACGCGTCTCGTGTGGTCTTCGGTCACGTCGTCCTTGCGGCCGAGCTGCAACAGGAGGTGGTGCACGCGGCCATCGAGGAAGGCGACCTCGTCAGCGACGATGTCGACGGCGCGCAGGTCGCCGACGAGCGGCCGCGAGGAGGTCTGGCGGCTGAGGTCGCGCGTGGCTGGGATGCACATGGCGGCGAGGGCGACGAACTCCAGCGCATGTGACGACCACCAGAGCACATCGTCGCGGTACGCGTTCGCGATGCCCCACGACGCAGCCACCGCCGTGATCAGGCCAGCAGCGACGACGACGTCGGCGGCCCGTTCGGTGAGCACGGCCGTTCGCGCTGCGCGGCTCGCGAGGAGCAGCAGCGGGATCGCGCCGGCCGCGAAGACGAGGATCGCGGCCGTGCTTCCAGGCGTCGGCACGGCGGGCAGCTGGTCGGCGGCGGTGAACGCCAGGCCGAGGACCGCGGCGAAGAACACGGCGACCGCGGGTCCGCTCTGTGCGACGAGGTCGACGCGGCGGTGCTGGCGGAGGTCGGGCGTGACCGAGAGCGCCAACAGCAGGGCACCCAGCGGCAGCGTGGCGACCTCGGTGATCCTGGCCAACCCGACACTCTCGAGCGGGCCGGGCGTCATGGCGGCCACGCGCGCGAGGAGCACCACCGACATCGCCGTGAACGCGACCATCATCAGTGCCGAGCGCGTGTCGGGCTCACGCCGCGTGCGGACGCCCGACACGATCGCGGCGACGAGCACCACGGCCGCAGAGACGGCGACGAGCGCGGCGCGCTGCCATGCGCTCGAGTTGAGCCGTCCGTCGCTCCAGGCGATCAGGAGCGCGGGCGGCGCGGCGAGCAGCGCGAGGAGGATCCGGTGCGTGCGCACGTGCCGGCGCAGCGGCGCAACGCTGCGCGAGGCTGCTCCCAGCAGGGGAAACGGGGCGGGACGGTCCACGCATGGTGGATCGGCACCCCATCTGTGATCTTCAGCACGGTACGACGGGTGTTGTAGGCGCCAGAGCCCACGGTCTTGGTGCGCTCAGGCCAGCGAGGGCTAGGCCCGTTCGATGAGCTCGATGCGGTAGTCGTCGGGGTCGCGGACGAAGCAGATCAGCGAGCCCGTGGTGCGGCCGCCTGGGCGGTAGGGCGGCTTCTCGGGCGTGATGCCGTCTTCGGCGAGCGCTGCGAGGGTGGCGTCGAGGTCGGCGACGCCGAGGGCGATGTGGCCGTAGCCCGTGCCGTTGTCGTACTCGCTCACGCCGTGGTTGTAGGTCAGTTCGAGGATGCTCGGCTGCTCATCGGTACCGAGGAACACGTTCGTGGCGTCGTCGCCGATCGGCATCCGGCGCTGCTCGACCAGGCCCAGCTTGGCGTAGAACGCCACCGATCGGTCGATGTCGCCGATCCGGTAGCACGTGTGCAGGAACTTGAAACCGGCCATGGGCCGCAGGCTAGCGGTGGGTAGGCACCGGCCGACAACGACGCCGCTCTAGCGGGTGTCGTGCCAGTCGGCCCAAGGCGCGCCGGCTTCGCCGAGCGTCATGACCTGCAGGAGCGAGGTCGAGCCGGGTTTGGCCGACGGCAGGCCGGCGGTGACGCCGACGCGCATGCCGGGCTTGCACCAGCCGAGCTCGATGACGCGGCGGGTGGCGTGGGCGATGAGGCCCTCGGTGGTGGCGTGGCGGTCGATCGACGCGGCGCGCACGCCCCAGTAGGCGCCGCAGCGGCGCACGGTCTCGTGGCCGGGGGAGAGCGCGAGGATCGGCACGGTGGGGCGGTGTGCGGAGACGATGCGCGCGGTGCGGCCCGAGAGCGTCGGCACGATGAGGGCGTCGAGGCCGAGGGTGCGGACGGCTTCGCAGGCGGCGTGGGCGACGGTGTAGTCGGGGCCGACCTTGGCGCGGGTCACACGCTCGGAGTTCCACTCGCGGTAGGGCGCCTCGGGCTCGGTCGCTCGCGCGATCGCGTCGAGCATGGCGACCGATTCGACCGGGTACGCGCCGACGGCCGTCTCCTGCGAGAGCATCACGGCGTCGGTGCCGTCGAGGATGGCGTTGGCCACATCGGTGGCTTCGGCGCGCGTGGGACGCGAGCTGGTGACCATCGAGTCGAGCATCTGCGTCGCCGTGATCGAGGGGCGCGCGAGGCGGCCGCAAGCGCGCAGGAGGCGCTTCTGCACGATCGGCATGATCTCGATCGGCAGCTCGATGCCGAGGTCGCCGCGGGCGACCATGATCACGTCGGACGCGGCGATGATCTCGTCTTGGCGCTCGACGGCTTGCGGCTTCTCGATCTTGGAGATCAGCGGCAGGCGGGTCTCGGCGCGGACGGCGTTGACGTCGTCGGCGGAGCGCACGAACGACAGTGCGACCATGTCGATTCGCATCTGCTCGCCGAGGCGCAGCAGCTTGATGTCGTCGGCGCCGACGGCGGGTAGCACGGCGGCTTCACCAGGGACGTTGAGCCCTTGGCGGCTGGCGAGCATGCCGCCGACTTCGACCGACGCATCGAGCTCGCCGTGCTCGGGGCGGACGGCGGTGACGCGCAGGCGCAGCTTGCCGTCGGCGAGGTAGATGACCTCGCCGGCGTTGACGGCCTCGGCAAGCTGCGGCGCTTCGACGTAGAGGTGGCGGGCGTTGCCGAGCCGGCCCTCTTCGATCTCGGTCGAGATGGTGAGCTCGCGGCCGATCTGCAGTTCGATCAGGTCGTTCTCGAGCTTGGAGACGCGCAGCTTGGGCCCGGGGAGGTCGCCAAGGACGGCGACGGGGCGGCCGACGGACTCGGCGGCGTCGCGCACGAGCTCCACCGACTTGGCGTGGTCTTCGGGCGTGCCGTGCGAGAAGTTCAGGCGGGCGACGTCGAGCCCGGCCTCGATCATGCGACGGAGGACTTCAGGGTTTGCCGAAGCGGGCCCGATGGTGGCGACGATCTTGGTTCTGCGGTCGATGGGGATGAATCTAGCGGCGTGGCCGCGCGCCAGGCTCGTGCGTGTGAAACGTCTGTTGAGTCGGCGCCGGGCGGGCCCGAAAAGCGCCGCGAATACGGGCCGAGCCGCGTTGCAAGAACGCTGGCGCGATCAGACGAACACGCCGTCCTGCGCGATCGTCTCGCCGTCGGCGGTGAGGCGGCCGCCGCGGCGCAGGTCGGTGATCAGGTCCCAGTGGACCGCCGATGTGTTCGTGCCGCCCGTCTCCGGGTAGGACTGGCCGACCGCGAGGTGCACGGTGCCGGTGATCTTCTCGTCGAGCAGCGTGCTGCCGGTCGGGCGGTCGATGCCGGGGCTCGTTCCGATGCCGAGCTCGCCAAGGAAGCGGGCGCCGTCGTCGGTCGCCAGCTCGGCGGCGAGCACGTCCTGGCCCTCTTCGGCCGTGGCCTCGACGACCTCGCCGTCCTTGAACACGAGCCGCGCGCCGCGGACGACGCCGCCGGCGCGGTACGACGGCACGTCGAACGACACGACGCCGTTGGCCGAGCGCTCGTGCGGTCCGGTGAAGACCTCGCCCGAGGGGAGGTTGCGCTTGCCGTCGGAGTTGCGCCAGGTGCGCCCGTCGACGCGGAGGGTCAGGTCGGTCCCGGGACCCTCGATGCGGATCTCGGTGGCCTCGGTCAACCGGTCGCAGAGACGCTGCTGCACGGCCGACAGCTCGGCCCAGGCAGCTGCGGGGTCCGGCCGGTCGAGCATCAGCGCGCGGTGCACGAACGCCGCGTAGTCGTCCAGCGGCAGCTCGGCACGGTCGGCGAGCGCCTGCGTCGGGTGGATCGACAGGCACCACGGCGTTTCGAGGGCGATGCGGCGCATCCCCTGGCGGCCGCGGGTGTACTGCGCCACTCGCGCTGGATCGGCGCCGGCCAGCGGCTCGGTGGCAGAGGGCGCGTGGACGCGGACGAGCTTGGTCGCCGCGCCCAGCTCAGCGAGCGCGATCGGCGAGGGCGCGTCGAGCTGCGCGTCCTGGGCGTGGTCGACGGTCTGCCGCGCGAGGCCTTCGACGTCGACGCGCACGGTCGGCCAGGCGCCGCGGTCGAGGATCGCGCGGTGCAGCGCGCGGCCGAGCGGCAGCGCGGCCTCGGGCAGCTCGACCAGGACCGCGTCGCCGGGTTCCACGCCGATGCTCCAGTCGCAGAGCAGGGCGGCATGGGCGACGGGGTCGTAGGCGCTCAAGGACGCTCCATCTCGGGGAAGTACTCGGTGAGGTGCGCGCGCAGCGACTCGCGGACGAACTTGCGCTCGTCCTGCGAGGCCAGCCGGTAGCGACCCAGCAGCGCCTTGCGGGCGGTGATCGGCTCGCCGTGCAGGTCCCACGACGTCCCGAGCTGCTCCCAGAGGAACTCCAGGGCGCGCTGCCACGAGTCGTTGGTGGAGCGGCGCAGGTCGTGCAGCTCGTCGTGGTAGCGCTGCCGCGCAGGCAGCGGCAGCCCGGCGCGCAGCTCGATCGCGAGGCCGTCCGGGCCGCCGTCGTAGCGGACCGACGGCGCCTTCAGCTTCGGGAGCTGGTCGCGCTTTGCCCGCTTCTTGGCCACGGGTGGAGCGTACCCGCGCGCTGGCCCGGGCGGCGTGATCTACGC
>JAEZDB010000333.1 GCA_023429855.1 Actinomycetes bacterium | reverse complement strand
GCGCGGGGGGGTATCTGCCGGCGCGGCTATGGCGACGGGCCGTGCACTGCGAGGACGGAGCGCCTGGTGAGCCTGCCCGTGCTTCACCTCATCATCGACGACCAGGGCGAGCTGCCACGGTTCGCGGCGGAGTTCGCCGACGTCCAACGGTTCGGCGACCTGCTGCGGCGGCGCCGGAGCATGGTCGCGGCCATCAACGAGCTCGCCGACGCGAGCGGTCTCGAACCACCGCTGCGGCTCCCCGAGGATGAGCGCCAGCTGCTGCGGACCCTCTCGGCTCGCGGATCGGACCGGCGGCTGTTTCTCATCTTGCCGACGTGTCTGGCGTCGACTGCCGCTGATGCTGATGCGGTGCTCTTCCTCCGCAAGCTCGCGCTCCTGACCGAGCCCACGAGCCTGTGGCGAGGCCGGGTGCCCAGTGGAGCCGTCGTCATCGACGAGGCTGGGCTCGCCGAGTACCTCCAGTTGCCGGCCGAGGCGACCGAGCGCTGGCGCCAGCACCAGTCTGCCCGCCTGCCCGCCATCGACGACGGCCTGCGCCTCGCCGACCTGCGCGAGCCGACCGCCCTGCTCGAATATCTGAGCGGAAGCTTCGCCGCGCGGCACTTCAACGAGGTCACGCAGGAGCGCTGGGTCGTCGTCAAACGCTCCAGCGACGTCGACAAGATGCGGCGCGAGTACCGGTACTACGGCCTGCTCCCCGAGCGGCTCCAGCCGTACTTCGTGCAGCCGTTCGACTTCGCAGAGGACGAGGGCGGAGCCAGCTACCGCATGCACCGCATCCTCGTCCCCGACCTCGCCGTGCAGTGGATCCACCACGCGTTCTCGCCCGAGCAGTTCGACCGCTTGCTGGAGCAGCTCATGCGCTTCGTCGACGAGCGGGAGGTCCGCGCCGTCGGCGACGACCGCGGACGAGAGATCGCCGACCACCTCTACGGGGCCAAGGTCGAGGAGCGGATCACCGCGTTCTTGGCCACCGACGTGGGGCGCGACACCGACGCGCTGCTCGCGGCCGGCGGCAGGCGCGGCGGCCTCAGAAGTCTGCAGCAGCGCTACAACGCGCTACGCGCCTCGCTGGAGCAGGATCGAGCATTTGGCCATCTGGCGATCACCCACGGCGACTTGTGCTTCTCGAACGTGCTGTTCAACCCTGCCGGACGCAGCGTCCACCTGATCGATCCACGCGGCGCCGACACCGTCGACGAGCTCTTCAGCGACCCGTATTACGATCTCGCCAAGCTGTCGCACTCCATCTGCGGCGGCTATGACCTGATCGTCGCTGAGCAGACCCGCCCCGCGATCGGCCAGGGGCTCGAACTCGGACTCGTCGCCGACCACGAGCCTGACCCCGAGCTGCCCGAGCTGTTTCGCACCCGGCTCGCGGAGCGCGGCTTCGACCCGACGCTCGTCCGGCTCTACGAAGCATCGCTGTTTCTCAGCATGCTGCCCCTCCATATCGACGAACCGACCCGCGTGTTGGCGCTCGCTCTCCGCGGCGCCCAGATCCTCGATCAACTGGAGTCCACGCAATGATCGACGAAGGCAAAGTGCTCGTCCTCGACGTCGACGGGACCATCTGCCCGACGAAGCGCCCGGACCAGACCTACGCGGAGCTGCTGCCAAGCCCGCCGATGGTCGCGCAGATCCGCCAGTACCGCGCCGACGGATTCAGGATCGTGCTCTACACCGCACGCCGCATGCGCAGCCTGGAGGGCAACGTGGGCGAGCTCAACGCGAAGATGCTGCCGGAGCTCATCGACTGGCTCCGGCTCCACGAGATCCCGTTCGACGAGATCCACGTCGGCAAGCCGTGGCCTGGCCGCGAAGGGTTCTACGTCGACGACCGCTGCGTCCGCCCAGCCGAGTTTCTCAACCTGTCTCACGCCGAGATCAACGCCCTGCTGGATCGCGACACGGTCGCCGACGCCGGCGATCGCGACCACGACCGGTTCGAGGCTCAGGAAGCCGGCCGATGACGACCATCGCGATCACGATGGCCGGGCGCGGGCAGCGCTTCCGCGACGCTGGCTGGCAGCGGCCGAAGTACGAGATCGAAGTCGGCGGACGCACCCTGTTCCGCTGGTCGCTGGAGAGCCTGCAAGCGTGGTTCCCCGAGACCACCGAGCTGCTGCTGGTGGCGCGGCGCGAAGACGATGCCGGCCCGTTCACCCAGCGTCAGAGCGAAGCCATCGGCCTGCCGACTCCGCGACTCATCGAGCTGGAGGCGACGACGGACGGTCAGGCCACGACGGCGCTGCTTGCCGCCGAAGCGGCGTCCGACCCGTCTCGCCCGCTGCTCATCTACAACATCGACACGCATGTGTTGCCAGGGGCGATGGCGCCCGGACAAGCACGGGGCGATGGATTCGTCCCCTGCTTCCAGGCGTCCGGCGACCACTGGAGCTTCGCCGCGATCGGCGACGACGGCTGGGCCACCGAGCTGGCCGAAAAGCGTCGGATCTCTCCGCACGCGACGCTCGGCCTCTACTGGTTTGCCAGCGCCGCGCTCTACCTCGACATCTACCGCGCTCATTTCGCCAATGGCGGCACCGAAGCCGGCGAGCGGTACATCGCGCCGATGTACAACACGTTGATTGCCCAGGGCGGCAAGGTCAGCGTCTCGGATGTTCCCTCTGAGGCCGTGATTCCGCTCGGAACGCCCGCAGAGGTCGAGGCGTTCGCCGCTTCCATCGCGCCGTGACCGACGCTCCGGACCACACGGACCACAGCGACTCGCGTGGAGAGCGCGGCGCGCTCAGGCGATGGGCTCCACTCGTCCTGGGTCTCCTGGTCTTTGCGGCGCTGATGCTGGCGCCAAGAGCCAGCGCGGGATTTTGGACGCCAGACGCGGGGCCGGCGAGCCCCAACCGCGTGGTCGGACGCTTCCTCGTTGCCGCGCTGGCCGGTCTCGCGGTCGGTCTCGCACCAGAGCTGGTCCGGCGCGCTGGCCGGTTCGGCCTCGCCGCCGGCGCGTTCTGGGCGTGCTGGCTCGGCCTTGCGCTCATCGCGCTCTGGCCGGGCACCGTCGAGTTCGATACGGCTTTCCTCGTTCATCAAACGTCAGACGGCGTAATGGACGGCTGGTGGTCGGTGACGTACGCGGCGCTCGTCTACGGCCTCTTCGATCTGCATGCCCACATCGCGACGGTCGCGGTATTCCAGACCTCCTGCCTGGCCGCCGCGCTCGCCTACGCCTCGGTCGTCGTCCGCCAACAGTCGAAGACGTGGCGCCCCGTTGTCCTGCTCGGCATCCTCGGGCTCCTGTCGGTGCCCCTCGTGGCGTACAGCGTCCAGCAGACGCGCGACACGCTCTTTGCAACGGGGATGCTCGTCGTCGCGCTGCGGTATGCGCAGGTGGTCGGCCGCGGGCGCGGACCGAGCGCCCGCGAGACGCCGCTGTTGCTGCTCTCCACCGCGTTCGTGATCTCGATGCGCCCCGACGCGGTGGCAGTGCTGCCCCTTGCGGCGGCGGTGCTGTGGCGTTACCCGCCGGCGATCCCACACCCTCGGCTCGCCGCAGCGGCGATCGGGAGCCTGGCGCTGCTCATCGCCTTCGTCGCCGTCCCTGCCGCTGTCGAACGGAAGGACCGGAGCCGTGAGTACTTCCTCGTGAACGCCCTTAACCCGTTGACCGACGTCCTCGCGGGCCCGTGGTGGTCCCCGCACCGCGAGCAAGATCTCGCCACGCTCTCGCGCGTCACCGATCTCGGCAAGCTCGGGCCGCCAGGGGCGGTCGACAACGTGCCCGCCTTCTGGACGGCACCGGCCTCCGATATCACCGTCGACGACGCCACGTGGCAGGCCTACCGCCGGGTAGTGCTGCGGATCCTTGCGACGAACCCCGGACCCACGGTCACGTCCCAGGCTCGCCGTGGGCTCGTGGCGCTGAATCTCGGCCCAGGATCTGAGAACGGCGGGATCAAGTTCATCACGGCCGACTGGCGTGCACGCAACGACCTCTACGCGATGCCGCGTCCTGTCGCGGAGGCGACCGAGGCACGGCCACCGTCGGTCTGGCTCTACGCGCACGTCGGGCGCTGGCTGCGTGGGACGAACGAGTACGCGGGCCCTCTGCCGCGTGGGGCGTTCCTGCACTTCAACACCGTGCTCTTCGCGGCGGTGTTGCTTTGCGCCGTCGCGCGTTGGCGTCGACCTGCGTACGCCGTCGCCGCGGTCGTCGCCGCGTTCGCCCTGGTCCGACTGCCGATCGTGCTGCTGGCGGCTCCCGTCGCTCAGTTCCGGTACCTGATCCCGGTCCACCTCGCCGCGCTCGTGACCGCGGCGCTGCTCCTCGCCGCACGCGAGCAGGAGCGTGCGGGGCACCGCATCGCCGCAGCACCCGACGATAACCTGCACCCTTCGCATGACGACGACCATCCCGCCGCTCGCCGCTAGCCACATTCCTGGCCCGACCCCGATCAGCGACCCGCTGATCTCGGTCCTGATCCCGGTCTACAACGAGGAAGTCACCCTCGAGCAGGTGGTTCGCCGCGTCGCGCAGCTGGATGTGGCCAAGGAGATCTTGATCGTCGACGACGGTTCAAAGGACCGCTCCATCGAGATCGCGCAGCGCCTGTCGGAAGAGTTCGCTGAGGGCCGCACCATCGTCAAGTCGCTGCCGCAGCCCAAGAACATGGGCAAGGGCGCGGCCGTCCGCGCCGGGATCAACGCGAGCGAGGGCGATGTCGTCCTGATCCAGGACGCCGACCTGGAGTACGACCCGGCCGACTTGCCGGCGCTGCTGGAGCCGCTGCTCACGGGCCACGCCGACGTGGTCTACGGCTCGCGGTTCGCGGGCGGCCAGCCGCAGCGCGCCCACCTCTTCCTGCACTACGTGGGCAACAAGTTCCTCACGCTGATCACCCGCGCGCTCTTCAATACGACGCTCAGCGACATGGAGGTCGGCTACAAGGCGTTCCGGGGCGAGCTGATCCGCTCGCTCAAACTCAGCGCCAACGACTTCCGCATCGAGCCCGAGATGACGGCTCGCGTGCTGCGACGCCACGAGATCCGCCTCTACGAGGTGCCGATCTCGTACTTCGGCCGCTCGTTCGACGAGGGCAAGAAGATCACCTGGCGCGACGGCCTCAAGGCCCTGCGCGCGCTGCTGAAGTTCCGCTTCGACGCGAACGTCTAGCCACGGCGAGGCGCAGGCCGCTACGCCGCCTGGGCTTCGGCCTGCGCGGCGTGGATCTCCTCGAGCACCGCGTCCATCGAGCGGCTGAGCGACCAGTCCGGGTAGTCGGCCTTGAACGCCGACAGGTCTGAGACCCACCAGCGGTGGTCGCCGATCCTCGCCTCGTTCGAGAACGACACGTTCATCGGGCGCCCAGTGAGCCGCTCGCACGCGAGGATCGCCTCGCGCATCGAGATGTTGCTCTCGCGCCCGCCGCCGAGGTTGTAGACCGCGGCCACGCGCGGTGCAGCATGAAAGGCAAGGAACGCCTCGACGACATCGTGGCAATGAATGTTGTCGCGGACCTGCTTGCCGTCGTAGCCGAACACCGTGTAGGGCTCGCCGCTGACGGCGCACTTCATGAGGTAGCTGAGGAAGCCGTGCAGCTGCGCACCCGCGTGCTGCGGTCCGGTCAGGCAGCCGCCGCGGAAGCAAACGGTCGGCATGCCGAAGTAGCGGCCGTACTCCTGCACCATCTGGTCGGCCGCGACCTTCGACACGCCGAAGAGCGAATGGGTGGTCGCGTCGATCGACATCGAGGTCGTGACGCCGCCGAAGAACTCGTGGTCCTCCGGGAGCTCGAGCCGCAGCTCGTGCTCGACGAGCGGCAGGAAGTTCGGCCGGTCGCCGTAGACCTTGTTCGTCGAGGTGAACACGAAGGTCGCGTCGGGCCGGTGCTCGCGGACCGCCTGGAGGAGGTTCAGCGTGCCATTGGCGTTGACCGTGAAGTCGGTGTGCGGGTCGCGCGCGGCCCAATCGTGCGAGGGCTGCGCGGCCGCGTGGACCACCAGTTCGAGGGCCGGCCCGGCGCCCGCCACGATTCGCTCGATGGCCTCGCGGTCGCGGATGTCGACCGGCTCGTGGCGGAACGACGAGCCCAGTTCACGCGTGAGCGCAGCCGTCGTCGCACCGGTCGACGCTCCGGGGCCGAAGAACGCCGCGCGCATGTCGTTGTCGATGCCGATCACGTCAAAGCCGCGTTCGACGAGCATGCGTGCGGCCTCGGAGCCGATCAGGCCCCCGGATCCAGTGACGATGGCGACAGGCATAGGCGGGGAGCGCGGCTCCGAGAAGCGGCGCCCGCCGACGATAGCGAAGCCCCACGCCCAAGCTGGCCAGGCGTCGAACCTGATTTACGTACCGCCGTCCGATAGCGTGGTCATCTACGTGTCGGGCCTCACAGCCCGGCGAGGGTTCCCCGGGGAGTACACAGTTGAACGTAGGAGTTGTCGGCCTCGGGTACGTGGGGCTTCCCCTCGCGGTGGCGTTTGCGGAGGCGGGCCACGAGGTCGTCGCCGTCGATCTGGCCCCGGACCGAATCGCCAAGATCGGCCGCGGCGAGTCGTACATCGAGGACATCTCCTCGGATCGCCTAGCCGCCGTGGCTGGGCAGATCACCGCCGACACCGCTTACGAGCCGCTCGCCGGCACCGACGCCGTCATCGTCTGCGTCCCGACGCCGCTGTCGGAGAACCGCGAGCCAGACCTGCAGCCCCTTCGCGCCGCCGGCTGGTCGCTCTCGCGCGTGCTGCGGCCCGGCCAGCTCATCGTCCTCGAATCGACGACGTTCCCGGGCACGACGCGCGACCTGCTCGCGCCGATCCTGGAGAAGACCTCCGGCCTCGTCGCCGGCGTCGACTACCCGCTCGCCTTCTCACCTGAGCGCGTCGATCCAGGCCGCACCGACTACACGCTGCGCAATACGCCGAAGATCGTCGGCGGGCTCACCGAGGCCTGCGGCGACGCGGCCGAGGCGCTCTACGCCGAGGTCTGCGACGACATCGTCCGCGTCTCGAGCCCGGAGGTCGCTGAGCTGACCAAGCTCCACGAGAACATCTTCCGCTCCGTGAACATCGCGATGGTTAACGAGATGTCGATGTTGTGCGAGCGCATGGGCATCGACATCTGGGAGGTCGTCGATGCCGCCTCCACGAAGCCCTACGGCTTCATGCGCTTTGAACCCGGCCCCGGGATGGGCGGGCATTGCCTCCCGGTCGACCCGTTCTACCTGTCGTGGCGCGCGCGCGAGTTCGACATGACGACGCGGTTCATCGAGTTGGCCGGCGAGGTCAACCAGCAGATGCCCTACGAGTGCGTCCGTCGGATCGTCGACGCGCTCAACGGCGAAAGCAAAGCCGTCCGCGGCTCGCGGATCGCCGTCCTCGGCGTGAGCTACAAGTCGGGGGTGGGCGACGTGCGCGAAAGCCCAGCGCTGAAGGTCATCGGCGAACTGACCGCGATGGGCGGAGAAGTGGTCTACTCGGATCCGTTCGTGCCGACGCTTCCCTCGTTCGGTCTGACCAGCGTTAGTCCGGAGGCGGCCGTGGAAGA
Organism: Actinomycetes bacterium; assembly: GCA_023429855.1. GTDB lineage: Bacteria > Actinomycetota > Thermoleophilia > Solirubrobacterales > Solirubrobacteraceae > JAGIBJ01. The sequence continues at coordinate 16,339 of JAEZDB010000333.1, read as the reverse complement.
CGCTGACGTGGCGGTCCTGCTCACGGCCCACCCCGATATCGACTACGTCAGCCTGCTCGGGCAGACCGCCGCCGCAGTCGACCTGCGCGGCGCACTGCGCCGGCGTGCCGTCCGTGTCTAGCGTCGCCTGAGCGGCCATGCCGCCCCTCCTCGTGGCCAGGTCGCGGCTCGAGCGGCACGCGCTTGTGCTCGTGATCGGCAGCGGCAGCGCTCTGGTACTGGTCGCGATGCTCGAGCTTGCGCGCGACGCGCCTGACCTCCTCGCCGCGTACGGCACGTCGACCGCGCTGGCAACGGTGCTCGGTCTCGTGCTCGTCGACCGCGGCGCGCAGATGCAGGTCCAGCCGCACACGCGCCTACGGCCCTTCCTGGCGCGTCGCGCCATCACCGGCCCCGTGCTGTTGGTCGCGACGGTCGTCTACGCCGCAGCGACCGGCATCTCGCTGACGATGAGCGCCCTGGCAGCGTTCGTCGTGGCCGCGACGGCGCTGCGCGACATCGCCATGATTCGCCTTGCTTCGACCAATGTGCCGTCGCTTCTGCTGTCGGCGGCGGCCAAGGGGGTGCTGGCCTGTGCCCTGGGCGTCATATTCCTCGCGGGGGAAGCCACCGACGGCCTCGCGATCGCTGCGCTGCTTGCCAGCCCGTTGATCGACGTCGCCCTGACGCTCCTCGCCATCGCGAAGCCGGGTGACGTGACCGGCGGTTCCGCGTCTGACGTGGCTCTCCCGAAAGGCACCGAGTACACCCTCGCGCCTGCTGCCGGCGCGGCGATCATCAACGTCGATCTGCTTTTGGCGCCTCAGATCCTCGATGCCCCGACCGCGGCGCTTTACGTGTTCTGGAACCGCGTGAGCGCAGCGATCCAGCTCCCCTCAGACGCAGCCGCACGCAAGATCCTCGCGCAGGTGTTGCCCGCTTACCCGCCGCTCACGGGCCTCGCACTCGGGACGGCTGGGGCGACGTTCCTCGCACTAGCGATCACGACGGTGACGACCGGTCACGAACTCAGCCCCGAGCACCTGGTGGCGATCGGGCTGCTGTCTGGTGCCGCCGGCCTGCGGTCGTCAAACGTGATGATGGGGGCGTCGCTCTCGCGGACCGCCCGGCAACGACCGCGGTTCGTCGCGATGCTGGTCACCCTCGCAGCCGCGGTCGTCCTGTCTGCCTCGCTGCTGCCGCTCTTCGCGCTCCTGGGCGCGGCCCTGGCACGCCTAGGCACCGAAGCAGTCCTTTCCAACCGCTATCATCGAGCGGCCGAATGACCCACGTTCGACCGCTTCTCGGAGACGCTGACCCGCGCGCCCGGATCCTTCCTACACGCTACGATGCCGCGCGCATCCTGGATCGGGGGGATCGGCTGTCGTACGTCGACACCGACGTTCCGTGGTGGTGCCAGGTCGATGCCGACGAGGTCGACCGCCTGACGGAACTGCTCGTCACCGACGGCCTCGGGGCCGTCCGCGCCGAGCTCGCGAAGATCAACGAGTACCTCGGCTCCTACGTGGCTGATGGTTCGCGCGGTACCGCCATCGCCGCGCTGCTCACCGCCGGCGGCCAGCCGGAGACGATCATCGATCTCGGTCCGGGATGGGGCGCACCCGGCGAGTCTCTTGCCCGCCTCGCCAAGACCTATATCGCGGTAGACACCAACGAGCACACGCTGCGGTTTCTGCGCGAGCGTCTGCGCGGCCTGGAGAGCGAGCAGGCGTATCTACGCTGCGGGTCGCTCGGGTCCATGGCCATGCCCGTCGCCGACGGCGTTGCCGACGCGGTCATCGTCAACGGCGTACTCGAGTGGGTGGGCGCCGACGACTCACGCTCCGCTGCCATGATGCAGCGCACCTTCCTGCGCGACGTGCACCGCGTGCTGGCCGACGACGGCCGAATGATCGTCGGGATCGAGAACCGCTGGGGCCTGCAGTACATGTTCGGGGCACGCGACCATCCCGGCACCCGGTTCACGAGCTTGCTCCCACGCCGTGCCGCCGACGCCGTCTTGCGTCGCAAACGTGGAGCGGGCTACTGGGAGCTCACGCATGGCATCGACGCGCTGCGCGCGTTGATCGCTGACGCCGGCTTCACGATCGAGGCGGTCCACTGGACGCAGCCGAGCTATCGCGAGAACCGACTCGTGGTGCCGATCACCGACGGCGCGACTACCCGCCGTGCCCTTCGGGCGGTAACGAAGGCCAGCCTGATGGCGGCCGACCACCGTCAGCGGGCCTCGGCCCTGCTGTCGTTCGGCGTCCGCACTGTCTCGCCGCTACGCGGGATCGCGCCGAACGTGCTGGTCACTGCCCGGAAGGGCTGACCTCCGCAGCGATCAGGTCCGCGAGCCGATCGCGAACGCCTCCGCCAATGCCCCGCAAACTCAAGATCTCGCGGTCGCGGACCGCCGCGGCGAGACCAGGGCCACAGTGCCGCGACAGTGCAGGGCTCAGCGCCAGCAACTGCTGCCATCGGCCGTCGACGTCGACTGACCGGTAGCCGATCGCTGAGGCGACCAGGCTCGCCAGCGCTACCGGAAGGCCCTCATCAGCCGCCTGCTCCTCTTTCCAGTCGATGAGGGTCAGCGCCCGCCGACGCCCCACGAGCAGGTTCTCGACGGTGAAGTCCGGGTGGGTCGAGCCAGCGGCCCCTCGGTCAAGCTGCACGGCGACGGCAAGCGCCTGCTCCCAGAGGTCGCGCCGCGGCTTCCGACGCGCCCCCCACAGCCATCGTCCGAGCGTCACCCCGCGTACGTGCGCGAACTCCGAGCCAGTCGGTGTGGCTTTCCCGGCTGGCACGCTGAGGCCGACGAGGCGCCCAGCGGCCGCGAGCAGTTCGGTCTCCCGATGAAGCTGACCGATCGCAGCGCTGTCGAGACCGTGTTTGACGACGATGTCGCGGTCGACGTCGAGCCAGACCATCGTGGCGGGATCCTGCGCGGAGAAGGCCACGACGGTGGAGGGCGGACGCTGAGCGAGGAGTGAGGTCGACACCAGAGCAGTTTAAGCTAGCTCCCGGTGACGAGCCCACCCACATCGATCACCGCGGTCGTTCTGCATTACTCCGGAATCGAGCTCACCCTCGACTGCCTGGGGTCGCTCCAGGCCTGCGGTTGGCCATCACTCCAGATCTGCGTGGTCGACAACGCGTCGGCCGATCGAGGCGGCGACGCGGTTCGCGAAGCCTTCCCGGGCGTCCAGGTCATCACCTCCGACACCAACCTCGGGTACGCGGGCGGCAACAACCTCGGTATCGAGGCCGCGCTTGCGGGACCCGCTGAAGCGGTCCTGATCCTCAACAACGACACCCTGGTCGAGCCAGGCGCGGTTGACGCCCTCGTTCACGCCCTGGAGCCCGGCGTGGGCGCCGTCGCACCGCTGCTGACCTTTGCCGACGACCCCGACGTCATCTGGTCGGCTGGCGGAGCGTTCGACGCGCGCAAGGTGCGCCACGGGCGAATGACGGGGTATCGCGAGCCGACGTCGGCCGCAGGGCCGGCGCGCGACACCGAGCGCTTCACCGGTGCGGCCGTCCTGATTCGGCGCGAGGTCCTGGAGACCGTCGGGCGTTTCGACGACGACCTGTACTTCCTCTATGAAGACGTCGATCTCTCCCTTCGGATCCGCAAAGCGGGTTGGCACATCCGGTTTACGCCTGACGCGGTCGTGCGCCACCGAGTCGCCATGGCGCAGGGCGGCGAGCACTCGTCGACGAGCTTCTACTACGGCACGCGAAACCAGCTCCTCGTTGCCGACGAGCATGCACCCGCGGGCCCGATCACGTCAGCCGCCCGGATCGCCGGGGTGGCCATCGTCCACGCGGCGCGGGCACGGCGTGCCCCCGATCGCGTCGGAGCGCTGCGGGCGACCGTGCGCGGCGTCCGCGACTACCGGGCGGGCGTCACCGGTCCGCGCCCCGTGCAATGAGCTCGCGGCCACGTGTCCTGCACGTCTACAAGGACGTGCACCCCGAGGTACCCGGCGGGATCGAGCGCCATATCGACGCACTCCGGCGCTCGGTGACCAGCTACGAAAGCGCCGTGCTGGTGGCGCGACGTGGACTGAGCGCCACGCGCGTCCGTCAGAATGATCACGGGCCCGAGGTTGCGGTGTGGCAGCTTGGACGGGCACTCTCAACGCCCCTCACCCCCGCGTACTTCCGCTGGGTCCGGCGGCTACGCCCGGACCTTATCCACCTGCACCTGCCGAACCCCGTCTCGGAGCTCGCAGCCGTGACCACCGGGCGGCGGGTTCCGCTGGTCGCGACCTACCACGCCGACATCGTGCGCCAGGCGGCGCTCATGCCGCTCTACGGACCGCTCGTGCGGCGCGTGTTGGACCAAGCTCAGACGATCGTCAGCGGTACCGAGGCGCTGCGCCGCACCTCTCCGCTGCTGGACGCGCACCGGGAGAGGATCTCCGTGATCCCCTACTCCGTCGACGCGGACCGCTTCGTTCCGCCCGCGAACGGTCGGCCAGCGCGAGCGCGACCGACGCTCGTCGCGACTGGACGCCTCGTCTACTACAAGGGATTCGACCGCCTGATCGCGCTCGCACCGCGACTCGAGGTCAACCTCCAGATCGTGGGCAGCGGGCCCCTCGAAGAGGAGCTGCGCGCGCTGGCGGCGCCCTTTGCCAACGTCGAGATCGTCGGCGGGGTCTCCGACTCCGAGCTGATTCGGCGTCTGCAAGACGCCGACATCTTCGTCCTCGCGTCGACAAGCCGGGCAGAGAGCTTTGGCATCGCCACGATCGAGGCACAGGCCACTGGGCTCCCCGCGGTCGTGACCGACGTGGGCACTGGCACCGTGGAAGCCATCAAGCCCGGGGAGACCGGAATCGTTGTGCCGGCTGGCGACGACGAGGCGCTCGTTGCGGCGATCAACGGCCTTGCCAGCGATGCCGAGCGACGTCTCGCCATGGGTTCCGCAGCTCGCCGCTGGGCCATCGAGCGGTTCAGCGAGCCGTCGCTCGCGGCCGCGCACGAGGCGATCTACTCCGCAGCGCTCTCCCAGGTCTGACGCGACGCCGCGATCGCCATACCGATGAACGCCCAGTGGTAGTCGTCGAGGTAGAGGTCGTAGAAGCCGTTGGCGACGATGAAGCCGGCGTAGCCAGCGGCGAGTGACCACGCAACCCATCGCTGCTCGATCGCCCGCTGCCCCCACCTCACAAGGGTGCTGAGCACGATGCCGAACAGCAGCGCCAGGGCCAGCAAGCCGACCGCTCCGAGCTCGGCCGCGATGGTGAGCATGCTCGAGTGCGCTCCCGAGGTTCGGGGCCCCTGAAGCAGGATCGGGCCCAACTCCGCGAGCCCGATCCCGACGACCGGCGATCCGCGGAACTGATCGAAGGCCACTTGCGCGGTCTCCCGATGCTCGGCGTTCGAGACTTCGTTCTGCTGTGGCGCGCTGTCGAACCTCGCCAGGACCTGCCCGGCCGCGAGCGGCAGCGCCAGAAGGAGAACGCAGACCGCGCCGGCGACGTAGCGCCGCCGAGCGCGCAACCACGCACGCGCGGTGGGGTCCCTGAGGACTGCCGCACACAACAGCGCCACGCCGACGAACGCGGCGAGCCAGCCACTCCGCGAAAGGGTCGCGAGCAAGACCAGAAGGATGCCCAGGACCCACGCGCCAACCGCAAACTGGCGTTCCACAGACAACCGCGGTTTGGCGTTGAGGAAGGCCGACACGGTCGCCAGTACGAGCACCAGGTACGCCGCCGTGTGGTTGGGGTCTCCGAACGCCGCCCGCAGGCGGAGCTGCCCAGTGCCGATCATGCGCGAGCCGTAGCTGCGCGTGACCTCGAGGCCCGGCGGAACGGGCAGCTGATCGAGCAGCGGAAGGCGCCAGCGCTGACCGAGACCCTCGGCGATGCCCTGCGCACCGGCGAGGACGATGGTGACCCCTGCGCCAACCAGAAAGAAGAACATCGGATCGCGTGGCGGGCATTTCGACGCCAGGGCGAGGACGACGACCACTGCCAGCACGCCGACGAGGGCCTGCCCGAACACGGCCGCCGCGAGCCGGGCGTTGTCGCTGAACAAGCCGGTGCTGATCAGCATCACGAGCGGCAGCACCAACAGCGCGAGAACGACGCGGCTTCGAAGAATCGCCGGAAGGGCGCGCGGTTCGCGCAGCACGGTCAACACCCCGAACAACACCGCGAGACGGAACAGCGACACGTTGCCGACGGCCCCGAACTCGGTCCGGTAGACCTCCAGCGGCGCCGTGATCATGATCAACGCGACGGCGAGGCGAGGGCCGCGTACCCCGGAGAGGCGAAGGATCGCCGCGACGAGGAACAGCAGCCCCGCGAGCAGCAGGGCTCCGTTCACGGGGTCAGCTGGGCGCTACGCAGCTGGATCGAGAGCTTCCGGGGATCAGCGGAGGTGCTCGAGCCGCCATCGGTCGTGAGCAGCAGCTGCCGACGACCACCGACCAACGCGACGTCGTCGACTTCAATGGCGGTGTCTCGGCCAGCCGGCACGAGCACGCGGACGTCGTCGTCGCCGTCATCGCCCTGTCGGCGCACCAAGACGGTACGAGGCGCGGGCGACCACACCACGAAACGCACCTTCGCGCCGTCCTTGCTCGGACGGCCGCTCGAGATGAGATCGACGGTGCCCTTGGTCCCCATCCAGTAGAAGGTGCCCCTCGCGTCGGTCTCTTGGTCGAAGAAGCCTTGTCCGGGGAGGGCGAAGTTCGGCTTGGTCGAAGCGACGGCACCCGTGAGAAACGCACTGACTTTGCGGCGATCCGCGGCGGAGACCTGCGCTGGACCGGGCGAGACGGTGAGCGGCACGCGGCGCCCACGCGAGGTGCGGGGACGCACGATGTAGCTCTGCGGACGGGTCCCCAGCTTGACGGCAGTGCCTCCGACGGTGAGGGTCCGAGCCGACCGGAGCGACAGCGCCCGAAACGCCAGGTACGGCGCGGACGCACTCGCTTCCGAGCCGACGAACGCACCGCGGTCGCGCAGCCAAACCCACTGACGTCCAGAAGTGCCGGGCTCAGGCGCGTAGGCGCCCGACACCGTCAGCGGGCTTGGCAAGGCGACGATCTCCGGGGTTGTGGCTGTCGTCCCGCGGGGGACGTCGTCGCCACCGGAGAGCGACGCGAGCACGCCGCCGGTGAGTGCCAGCACGCCGACCACGGCGATGGCGCCGTCGATCAGGTACCGCCGCAGGCCACGGCTGCTCGCCTCGTCGGTGGTGTCGGGGGACTCGTTCATACCGTTGCCTTCTCGACCAGACCGGCGATCGTTTCGCCAACTCGCTTCCATCGCAGGCCCGAGGCCAGCTCCACGCCGCGAGCCACATGGCGGCGGCGCGTCTCGGCATCATCCAGCATCGACGCGACGGCTTCAGCGAGCGCGCTGTCGTCGCCGACCGCCACGTAGATCGGGGCGTCGCCTGCAAACTCGCGAACCGAGGGAAGATCGGAGCTGACCACGGGGCAGCCGCAGGCCATCGCTTCAGCGACGGGGAGGCCAAACCCTTCGGCGCGAGAGGGGAAGGCCAGCAGCCCGGCGCCTCGGTACAGCTCCGCGAGCTCGTCGTCGGACGGGCCTTCCACGACCGTCACGTTCGGGTCTGCGCGCAGTGCCGCGACCGTGGCTTCCGCACCCCAGCCTGGTCGGCCGGCAACGACGAGCTGCACCGGCTCGGCGCGGCTCGCGTTGAGCCGACGCATCGCCGCGTGCAGCGTGTCGAGCCCCTTGCGCGGCTCAAAGGTGCCGACAGCCAGCACGAAACCACCAGCGCCCGCATCACCCGCGATCGCGGCGGGCTGAAACGCATCGCTGACGCCGTACGGCACGACGGACACGCGGCCCGGCGGCGTGCCGAGGACGGCAGTCAGCCGTTCGCGCGTCTCGGCCGAGCCGCAGACGACCGCGGAGGCTCGCTTCGCGGCGGCGCGTGTGGCGCGTGCTGCGTAGGCCGCACGCAACCGCGAGGAATACGTGTCGTCGTGGTCGATGAACACCAGGTCGTGGATCGTCACGACCGCCGGACCTCGCCACCACACAGGAAGTGTGAATGCCATCGAGACCCAGCAGTCAGCGCGGCGAGCGGCGCCGTCGGCCACGGCCGCCGCGTGGAGCCACGCGACGCGGGCGGCGGCCCGGTCGGCCGGAAGACGGGTGCTCCGCACCGCGGCGCCCGTACCCGCGACGAGCTCAGGCCGGTTCGTGAACACGGTGAACCGCCAGTCAGGCCGAGCGGCGATCAGCGCCCGCGTCGCCTCGATCGCGTAGCGGCCCACTCCGGACGCCTCCATCCCCGGACGGTCGGAGATATGGAGATCGACGGCCACGAGGGGCGAGTCTGGGACTGCGGACACGCGCGCTAGTCAAGCAGACCCCACGCTGTGTGTGACCCGGCGGATAGTTCATCATCGTGGCAATGCGCGTACTCATCACCGGCGGTGCAGGCTTCATCGGGTCCCACCTGAGCGACGCGCTGCTGCAGGCTGGGCACCACGTGCATGTCCTCGACGATCTCTCGACCGGAGCCATCGCAAACCTCAGCCACGTGCGAGAGCACCCGAACCTCGAGCTGACGATCGGGTCGGCGGTCGACACGACGCTCGTGGAGGAACTCGTCGACGAAGCCGACGTCGTCTACCACCTGGCTGCGGCCGTCGGGGTCGACCTGATCGTCGAGTCGCCGGTGCGAACCATCGAGACCAACGTCCACTGCACGGAGGTCGTGCTCGCGGCAGCGGCCAAGAAGAGCACGCCCGTCCTGATCGCGTCGACCTCTGAGGTCTACGGCAAGTCGACGCAGCTGCCGTTCCATGAAGACGGCGACCTCGTGATGGGCGCGACGAGCAAGGGCCGCTGGGCCTACGCCTGCTCCAAGGCGATCGATGAGTATCTCGCCATCGCCTATTGGCACGAGCGCAAACTCCCGACGCTCGTCGTTCGGTTGTTCAACACCGTCGGGCCGCGCCAAACCGGTCAGTACGGGATGGTCGTCCCGCGTTTCGTTCGCGGAGCGCTCGCAGGTCGCGACCTGCAGGTCTTTGGCGATGGCGGCCAGTCCCGTTGTTTCGGTCATGTGGCCGACGCCGTCCGAGCGCTGACCGGCCTGATGGAGAGCGGGTCGCACTACGGCGAGGTCTTCAACGTGGGAGCAACCGAGGAGATCACGATCCGTGGACTCGCTGAGCGTGTCATCGCCGCCACCGAGTCGACCTCGCAAGTCGTCACGGTCCCGTACGACGTCGCCTATGCGCGAGGTTTCGAGGACATGCGACGCCGCATTCCAGACACGACGAAGATCTACGAAGCGCTCGGTTGGCGCGCAGAGCGAAACCTCGACGACATCCTGCGCGACGTGATCGACTTCGAGAAGACCGGCACCCCGGGCTAGCGGCCGATGACGGCCGAACTTCGTCTTGGCCTCGCGCTCGGGGCGGCAGCGGCGTTTGCCTATGCCCTGACGCCGGTAGCGATCAACGCGGCTGGCCGCTTGGAGTTCTTCGACCGGCCGCGGGGATACAAGGGCCACGCCACGCCCGTGCCGTACCTCGGCGGTGCTGCGGTTCTCGGTGCGTTCGTCGCGGCGGTCGTTGCGCTCGCCGGCGATCCTGGCCGGACCGCCCCCTTGGTCGGCGGCGTCGCCGTGCTGTGGCTGGTGGGGACCGTCGACGACCGTCGCAACCTCTCGCCGCTCATCCGCGTCGTCGTCGAGGTCGCCGTGGCGCTCATGGTCTGGGCAGCCGGCGTTGGCTGGGATCTCGGCAGCCCAGCCCTGGACGCGACCGCGACGGTGCTCTGGGTTCTCGCGGTGGTCAACGCGTTCAATCTGTTCGACAACATGGACGGAGCGTCGAGCGCGATGGCGATCTCGAGCTCGGCTGCGGTCGCGGTCCTCGGAATCATCGAGCAGGACCCTTGGCTGGTCGCGGTAGGTGCCGCGCTAACGGGCAGCTGTCTGGGGTTCCTGCCGTACAACCTGGCCCGCCCGCAAGCTCGGATCTTCCTCGGCGACGGCGGCTCGATGCCGATCGGCTTCGCCGTCTCGGTGATGGTGATGGCCGGTGCGTCAACGGCGGCCTCGGGGTGGGAGGCGCTCGCCGCGGGTCTGCTGCTCGTCGGGCTTCCCGCACTCGACACGGCCCTGGTCATCGTGTCGCGCCGCCGGAAAGGCATCTCCGTCCTGACTGGTGGACAGGACCACCTGACGCACCGCGCGCGGCGAAGGCTCGGCACCGCTCGAGCGGTCGCGCTGACGCTGGCGGCCACGCAGGCTGTCCTTGCGTCGATCGCGATCGTGGCGCTCGGCGTGGGTACGTCCGCGATCTTCGCAGTGGCGATCATCAGCGTCGCCGTCGCGAGCGGGGTGATCACCATCCTGGAGCGGCGCGAAGACGAGTTGCTCGCCGCTGGCGAGATCGAGGTGCCCGCGGCCGCGCTCGACGACGCCAACAAGCGTCGTGCGGGGCGCGCAGAGCCCTTCTCAATCGGCGATCTCGCGGTGGTCGTTCTCGGCTTGGGGGCAGCGCTCAGCCCGCTGATGCGCGGCTTCTACAGCAGTCACACGTGGGTCCCGATCGGACTGGCGCTCCTTGTGGTCGCGGCGATGGGCGCGATACGCCGACCGCAGCGGCTCCCCGTCTTGGCGTGGCTCGTGCTTGGTGGGCTGACCGCCATCGGCGGCTTGTCGCTCGTGTCAGCGCAATGGGCGGCCGCCGCCGATCTCGCAATCGTCGCCGGAAACCGCTGGCTCGTGTTCGCGGTCGTGCTTGGCCTTGCACTCGTGCTCGTCCGCTCGCTGCGCCGCGATGTCCTGGCCGTTGGAGCGCTCGCCGGCGGCACGCTGCTGGTTGGGCTCGTCGTCATCGTGCGGATGCTCGGCCCGGACGCTGCCGACCTGTTCCTCGGCGGGCGCCTCCACCAGCCGCTCGGCTACATCAACGCGCAGGCGACGGTCTTCGTGATGGGGCTCTGGCTCTGCCTACCGGCGGCGGAGCAGCGCCGCGGCTGGGCGGCAGGACTGGGCCTCGCCGGGGTCGTGGTGATGGTCGGCCTCGCCGTGCTCTCGGAGTCGCGCGGTGCGGCACTCGCAGCCGCCGCTTCCGTCCTGATCGTGCTGGTAGCGGTCCCTGGTCGACTGCGGCGCGTGCTCGCCCTCGCTGTTGCCGGTGCCGCGGTGGCAGCCATTTCTGGGCCGCTGCTCCACGTGTATGACGCGACGTTGACGGCTGGTGGCGTCACGCCAGCCGATGCAGCGCAGCGGGCAGCAATACGCCTCCTCCTCGTCGCCGCAGCTGCCGGTGCGGCATGGGGCGTGCTGACCGAGATCGAAGCACGGCTCGACGACCGCGCCGCGGCGGCGCTGCAACGCGGCGGGCGCATCGCCGTCGGGATCGTGGCGCTGTGCCTGCTGGCGGTGGGCGTGCTCTCGGGAAGCCGAATCGCCGACACCCTGGACCGGCAATGGACGGCGTTCACGGACGTAGATCCTTCCGGTAGATCGAGCCCGACGCAGGTCAGCGCTGGCGATCGGCTCGTCTCAGGCGCCGGCAACCGCTACGACTACTGGCGGGTAGCTTGGGCGGCCTTCGAGGACAAGCCAGTGGTCGGCATCGGCGCAGGCAACTTCGATCACGTGTGGTTCGCGCAGCGGAGGGTGGTAGAGCCCGTCCGGCAACCCCACTCGATCGAGCTGCAGGTGCTGTCGGAGCTCGGGCTCATCGGCGGAGGCGCGCTGCTGCTGGTCTTCGCTGGCATGACAGCGGCCATCGTCCAGACCGGGCGGAGCGTGCGGGCAGGCTCGACCGCCGGCGCCGTCGCCATTGCGGCGGTGGGCGTGCCGGTGACGTGGCTGGCGCACACCTCGATCGACTGGATGCACCTGATTCCGGGGACGTCGGCGGTGGCGCTCGTGATGCTGGCGGTGCTCCTGCGGCTGCCCAGCCACGCCCAACAGGCCGAGGCCGCAGGCGAGCCCCGCGGGAGCGACGAAGCTTCGAGGGCGCCGACCCCCAGCACGCGGCAGTTCGGCGTGGCGTCGGTGGTCGCCCTCACCCTCGTCGTCGCGACGATCGGCGCAAGCCTGACCCGCCAAGGTGCAGCCGACTACTACCGCGACCGCGCCCAGCAACGCATCGCCGATCAGCCCACGGCGGCGATCGTCGACGCCGATCGGTCACTGCGGCTCAACCCGAACGCGCCCGCGACCTACTACGCGAAGGCGGCCGCACTCGCTCGCCTCGACCGTGCCGATGACGCAGAGGCGGCGCTCCGCGGCGCGATCGCGCAGGACCCGGCCAACCCGGTGACCTGGGCGCTCCTCGGCGACCTGGCGACGCGTCGAGGCCGTCCCGAACAGGCACGGCAGGCGTACACACGCGCCAGCCAACTCGACCCGCTCGATCCCGCACTGCGCGAACTCGCCGCCGGCAACACGCCGCGGTAGACGGCTCCTCCACGGGGTCGCACGACTAGGGTTGAAGCGGTCATGTCACGCTGCGACCTTCGAACCCTCACGACCGCGCTGGCCACCACCGCGATCCTCGCGACGTTCGCTTCGCCGATCGCGCTGGCGCAAGAGGAGGGCGTCACCCTCGACCCCAGCGACCCGGCCGCGAAGGAGTACGCGCTGCCACACGACGAAGCCCGACGAGACGCCTCAGGCGAAGCGAGCGGAACGGTGACGCAGGGCGGCGGTGGAGCTGCACCGTTCGGGGAGGGCGTCTCTCGTGATTCCGAAACGGAGACCGCCGCCGCTCGAGGGAGCAAAGGCGCTGCAGCAGCCGGCGACGCCGCTGCCGAGCGCGAGGCGCCGGCCACGACCACTGGCGGCGCGACCGACACTCCCGGCGCCAGCGATCGCCCTCCAGCGCCGACTGAGGCCGGGGGCCTCAACTCGACTGGGGCGCTGATCCTGGGCGGAGGTCTTGCACTGCTCGTCGCAGGCCTCGGTGGCTTTGCGCTGCGCGCGCTCCGCGGACCCGCCAACGGATGACCGCGGCCGCTCCGTTTGCAGCCCTCGTGGGTTGAGACTCTCCACATGACCGACCGACGACGCACCGCCGCAGGCGCCATCGCGATCCTCGCGCTCGCCTTTTGCCTCCTTCCCCGCCCCGCAGCGGCAGCACCCCTCAAAGCCATCTGGGGCCCTGCGCAGGTTGGCGGCGTTTCGCAGTTTCCGCGCTACCAGAAGCTCGGTAGCAGCCTCTTCGAATACCTGGTGCGCTGGAACGTCGTTGCCCCGACCAGGCCCGCCAACCCGACCGATCCTGCCGACCCCGCCTACCGCTGGCCGGCCGATCTCGACCTTGCCGTGGCCGAGGGTCAGCGCACAGGCATCGGCGTGCTCGTGCTCGTGATGGGCACACCGCCGTGGGCGCAGCAACCTGGCCTGGAGCCGCGCCACCCCCCGAGCGACGTGAACGACTACGTCAAGTTCATGGAGGCGCTGGCCCGTCGATACCCGACGATTCGGCACTTCATGGTGTGGGGCGAGCCGATCCGCAATGCCAACTACGACCTGGCCGCCACCGGCGACCCCAAGCTCGCGCCCGAGCCGGGCGAGAAGGCCGGTTCAATCCTGCCCCGCACCACACCGCTGCTGCGTCGGCAGGTGGCCGCCTACGCGCGCATGGTCGATGCGACCTATTCCCGTTTGAAGGCGCTCAACCGCAAGAACCTGATCATCGGCGGCAATACGACGACCGCCGGCGACATCGACCCCTTCAACTGGGTCAAGTGGATGCGCCTCCCGTCGGGCAAGCCCCCGCGGATGGACCTGTTCGGCCACAACCCGTTCGGGACGCGCGGGCCCGATCTACGCAAGCGCCAGCTCGAGCGCGGCACCGCCGACTTCTCGGACCTTGACGACTACCTGCCGTGGATCAAACGCTGGCAGCAGCGAAAGGGCCGCAACGGCAAGCTGCGGGTCTTTGTCTCCGAGTACACGGCGCCCACCGACCTGACCAGCTACGAGTTCAACTTCCACGTGACGCGCAAGCTCCAAGCCAAGTGGCTGAGGGCCGCGTGGACGATCGCCAAACGCGAGCGGCTCTACGGCCTGGGCTGGATCGGCCTCTACGACATCACTCGCTCCGATGGCGCCGAGTCGCGCACCGGCCTGATCGACGCAAAGGGCGTGAAGAAGCCGGCGTACCACGTGTTCAAGTCGCTGCGGTAGCGCCGCGGTCCGTGGCCTTGCGCGCCAGCGCTGACGCGCCGCGACCACCCCAGAAGTGTGACGTCCATTCACCCGGTTACCGGGCCACTGGCATTCCGGTCTAGCCTGCGGGGCTGTGAGCTCCCCCGTCAAGCCCGCTGTGTTCTTCGACCGCGATGGCGTCCTGATCGACGCCCCGGTACGCGGTGGCCGCCCGGCGGCGATCCGCACCGTCGAGCAGCTGTCGCTCACGCGCGACGCGGCCTCGGTCTGCGGTGAGCTCAGCGAGCTCGGTGTACCGCTCTTCGTCTTTACGAACCAGCCCGACGTGAAGCGCGGGCTCACGACGCGGTACGTGGTCGAGCAGATCAACACGGCGATCTCCGGCACGCTCGGCATCACTGAAGTGGCAGTGTCGTGGGCGGATTCCGACGAGGACCCGCGCTTTAAGCCCAACCCCGGCATGCTCCTCGAGCTCGCCGAGAAGCACGCGATCGACCTGACCGCGAGCATCGTCGTGGGTGATCGCTGGCGCGACATCGTCGCCGGGCAGCGCGCGGGCACGAAGACGGTCTTCATCGACCGCAAGTACGCCGAGCGGGCGCCCGACGGCCCCGACCTCACGGTGAGCGAGCTCGGCGAAGCGCTCGACTGGATCCGCGAAACGCTGGGCGTTTGAACCCCGGCCACCCGGCGGCAGGCGAAGAGCCTGGCGCGCGGCTGTTCGTCGGCGACCCGCCGACGGCGAAAGCGGTTCGATAAGGTCGGCCTACCGAATACCGATCACTGCGATCGGTATTAGGTTGCCCTACTCGTCCGCGGCTGCCGTGCGCCCGGGCTCTCCGACCGCTTCAGGACCACATGACCCGTCGCATCACTTCGCTCTGCGCGGCCGCCCTCTCGGCCGGCGCGCTCGCTCTCGCCGGCTGCGGCGACGACAGCAGCTCCGACGCCGCCTCGACGCCGGCCTCGACCCCGGCAGCCACGACTGGCGGCGTCGACTTCACGCCGATCAAGGCCTACCTGAGCGACCACACCACGCGTCTCACCGCGGCAACGGGGGAGCTCGCCGGCCAGGCGCAGACCTACTACGACATGGCGCAGGCCGAGGGCGACGACCAGCTGCTCGAAGGCGAGCACGCCAAGATGACCGCCGACCTCGTCGCCGCGATGCAGAAGTCGTGGCGCGCCGCGAACCCGGCCTACGAGGAGATGGAGGGCATCGTCGCGGGCGTGCCGTCGCTCGCCAGCTACGACAACATCCTCGACGCCGGCTCCTCCGGCGAGGACCCCGAGAACGCCGTACCGTTCGACCTGAAGTACGCCGACGGGACCGTCCTGAAGAAGCCGGGCAACTACTTCTTCCTCACCGAGACGTCGCTCTGGGGCACCGAGCCCAAGTTCACCGTCGAAGGCGTGAAGGCCGACCTGAACGGCGACGGCAAGGTCGAGTACGGCGAGGCGCTGCCCAAGCCCGAGCACATCCTCGCGGCCGCCAAGGGCTTCGACGCACAGGCCAAGCAGCTCGCCAAGGACGCGGCGGCGTGGCAGCCGACCGAGTCCGACGTGTTCAACGCCGTCGTCGTGATGACGCCGACGATGGCCGAGTACTTCGAGGCGTGGAAGAACTCGCGCTTCGTCGCCGGCGACAAAGCAACCGAAGCGAGCTTCGTCGGCGCCTCGCGGCTCGGCGACATCACCGGCATCCTCAAGGGCCTCACCGTGATCTACGACGGCATCGAGCCGAAGATCGCCACCGAGGACCCGCAGACCGCCGAGCAGGCCGGCGAGAACCTCACCGCACTGCTCGCCTACGTGGAGAAGCTGCGCGACGCCGAGGACGACGGCCGCAAGTACACCGCCGAGCAAGCCGACACCTACGGCACCGAGGCGCAGAAGCGCGCCGAGGCGATCGCCGGGCAGGTCTCCCAGGCGGCCGACGCGCTGAATATCGAGATCGAAGGCTAAAACCGTGGCCGCGTCCCGCATCGCTCGCTGGCTGGTGCCGGCGCTCCTGCTGCTGGCAGGGCTGTTTGCGCAGCCTGCTAGCGCGGCGGAGCCCAAGCCGTGGCACGACGCCGAACTGGTCCGAGCCGACTTGTTCGAGGCGCAGTCCGAGCTGACGCTCGACGACCGGGCCGGTGCCCGGCGCGAGGCGGGGCGGGCGCGGACGGAGGCCCTGGCCGCGTTCGGCACGACGGCTACC